>JACQVT010000793.1 GCA_016209665.1 Planctomycetota bacterium
CAAGCCCGGCGAAGCAGCGCCCGGTGGCCGAGGGAGTCTCGGCCACCGGGCGCTGCCCGCTGTCGGGCCGGTGCGCAGCCATGTAGCTGGTCCGTGCGTCCCCGCTCGCGATACCTCCCCGCTACATTTGTCAGCCAATTGTCGAACAGCGCCGACCAGCGGTCGAACACCGGTCGATTCGGGGCCTTATCGTGGGTAATGTAGGGCACGAACCTACGAAACAAGAAACAGCGGGAGGAGATTCATGCAACAGGTACTCAGAAGGCTGACGTTGTCGCGCGTGGCGGTGGTGCTCGCGGTGCTGGCCATCCAGGCGGCGCTGGTGGGTTTCATCGGGACGCTCACCAACTCCGAGTCAGCCGCCGCCGCGCGGACCAGGACATACTACATCGCGGCCGATGAGGTGGACTGGGACTACGCGCCCAGCGGCATCGACCAGACCACGGGCCAGCCGTTCGACGCCGTGGCCAACGTCTTCGTGCAGAACGGGCCGGACCGGATCGGCAAGGTCTACCGCAAGTCGCTGTATCGTGAGTACACCGACGGCACGTTCACGACCCGCAAGGCCGTGGACCCGAAGTGGCAGCACCTCGGCTCGCTCGGGCCGGTGATCCGCGCCGAGGTGGGGGACACCATTCAAGTGGTGTTCAAGAACAACACCCGTTTCCCCGCGAGCGTGCACCCGCACGGCGTCTTCTACGCGAAGGACTCCGAAGGCGCCCCGTACAACGACGGTACCTCCGGAGCCAACAAGGCCGACGACGCCGTGGCGCCGGGTGGCAGCCACACCTACCTCTGGCAGGTCCCCGACCGCGCCGGCCCCGGTCCGATGGACCCAAGCTCTATCCTGTGGATGTACCACTCCCACGTCGACGAGCCTGCCGACACCAACGCCGGGCTCATCGGGCCGATGATCGTCACCCGCAGGGGCTCGGCCAGGCCCGACGGCAGCCCCACGGACGTGGACCGCGAGTTCGTGACGATGTACACGGTGTTCGACGAGAACGCCAGCCTGTATCTCGACTACAACGTCCAGACGTTCACCGGCAAGCCGACGATCGTGAAGACGGGCGACGATGACTTCGTCGAGAGCAATCTGATGCACTCGATCAACGGCTACGTCTACGGCAACCTGCCCGTGGAGACCCTCAGCGCGAAGCTCGGCCAGCGGGTGCGCTGGTACGTGCTGGGCCAGGGCACCGAGGTGGACCTGCACACGCCCCACTGGCACGGCCAGACGCTGCTGTACATGGGCATGCGGACCGACGTGGCGGAGCTGCTGCCCATGAGCATGAAGGTGCTCGACATGGTCGCCGACAACGCGGGCACCTGGTTCTACCACTGCCACGTCAACGATCACATCACGGCCGGCATGACGGCCAGGTTCGCGGTCACGCCGTAGCATTACCTCCGACCGCTACGGCGGTTCCCTCCTCACGAGCAGGCCCCGCCCGTCCCTGGCAAGGATGAGCGGGGCCTGCTCGCGCGCCGGGCCGGTGGTGGGGCGGGCTATGAGCCGCTCGGCACGGGGCGCAACAGGACCTCTCGCACCCGCTCCGCCGTGATGGGCAGATCGAACACCCGCGCGGCGGCGCGGGCGACGGCGTTGGCTACCGCCGCCGGGACGGGGCAGTTGCTCAGCTCGGCGACCGCCTTGGCCTCGTATGGGCCGGGGCCGGGGGCGCCCTCCACCAGGACGCTGACCAGCTCCGGCAGATCCGCCGGGCACGGCATCTTGTAGTCGCCCAGGTGCACCGCGGCGATGCGGCCGTCCTGGCTCGGCAGCTCCTCCATGAGCGCCATGCCCAGGCCCTGCACGCCCGCTCCCTCAATCTGCGCCTGGAGGAGCTGGGGGTTGATAGCTCGCCCGACGTCGTGGGCAAAGGTTAGCTTGAGCGGCGAGAGACGGCCGGTCTCCGGGTCCACCTCGGCCTCGACGACGCAGGCGACGATGCACGACTGCGGCGCGCGCTGCCCGCGGGCAGGGCCGGCCGAGCGCGCCTCCAGCGTGCCGCCGGCCATGGCGGCCGCGTCGGCGATGATCTCCTGCATGGGCACGCGCGAGTCGGGGTGGCCGCGGACCTGGTAGCCGTCCGCCGCCAGCTCCACGTCCTCCGCGGCGCACTCCAACTGTTGCGCGGCCACCTCGGCCAGCCGCATTTTCAGCTCGTCGGCGGCCTGGAGCACGGCCATGGTG
>JACQVT010000726.1 GCA_016209665.1 Planctomycetota bacterium
CACGTTCGTGATCGACAAGCAAGGTAAGATCGCTCAGGTCTTCGAGAAGGTCAAACCCGTCGGGCACGCCGAGGAAGTGCTGAGCTGGATCAAGGCGAACCTGCGATGATGCAAGAGGGGTACCGGGCAGTGGCGTGGCTGGGCATTATCGGACAATGACCCTGGGGAGATCGCTGTCCCGACCGGGGCGGCGGGGGCGAGTTGCCGATAATAGCTGCATGAGTTCGACCATCCTGACGGAGCGCCAACGAGCCAGCCATCGCCGCCGGAAGCCAGGTTCGCCGCCGGGTGAGGCTGCCGGTGTTGCCGTCGTGGATGGCCACGATGTCCTGGGGGACATGCCGGCCCGCCCCGTGGGTATCGACCGCCGGCTGGTGGCCAAGGCCCTGACGATCCGCCGCACGGAGGAACGCTTGCTCGATCTGTTCAGCCAGGGGCAGATAAGCGGCACCGTTCACACCTGCATCGGACAGGAATGGGTCGGCGTGGCCGTCGCCGAGCAGCTTCGGCCCGGCGACTTTCTGTTCAGCAACCATCGGGGGCACGGCCATTACCTCGCGTGGACGGACGACGTCGAGGGGCTGCTCGCCGAACTGATGGGCCGCGCAACCGGCGTGTGCGGCGGACGCGGCGGCAGTCAACATCTGTGCCGCGACGGTTTCTTCTCCAACGGCATTCAGGGCGGCACCGTTCCGGTGGCGGCCGGGCTGGCGATGGCCCAATCGCTCGACGGCGGGACGGGGATCGCGGTCGTGTTCGTCGGCGACGGCACGCTCGGCGAAGGCGTGGTCTACGAGACGCTCAACATCGCCGCCAGATGGTCGCTGCCGCTGCTCGTGGTGATCGAGGACAACGGTATCGCGCAGTCGACCGCGCGGACCGAGACGCTGGCGGGCGACGTGCCCGGCCGGGCGGCGGCCTTCGGGCTCGACTACCTCGAGGCCACCACCGACGAGCCGGTCGAGCTTCTCGCCGCCGCCGGTGACGCGGTCCGGTGCGTGCGCGAGGCTCGACGGCCGCTCGTTCTGCACGTGCGGACCCGACGACTCAGACCGCACTCCAAGGGAGATGACACGCGCGATCCGGCGGCGCTGGCGGCGCTGGCCGCCGGCGATCCGTTGACTCGAGTCCTCGCGCCGGGTTCACCGGTGGTCCGTGAACTGCTGACGGCGATCGATGAGCGGCTCGACGCGGCCGTGGCCCGCGCCGCTGCCGCGCCGGTGGCGGGCATCGCATTCAGTGCCGAGGCCCGCGATGGGACGGAGGGTCGGTTGGTCTGGCAGCCGATCGCGTTTTCGCCGCGCCGGGTCGTCGACGCGATTCGCTACGCCCTGGCCGACGGCCTGGAGCGCGACGATCGAATCGTCCTCCTCGGCGAGGACTTGGGCGATCCGTACGGCGGGGCGTTCAAGATCACGGCCGGCTTGAGCAGCCGATTCGACGGCCGCGTGCTCAACACGCCCATCAGCGAGGCGGCGATCGTCGGGATCGGCAGCGGTCTGGCGATGGCCGGCTGGCGCCCGGTGGTCGAGATCATGTTCGGCGACTTTTTGATGCTCGCCGCCGATCAGATCGTCAACCATGCCGCCAAGTTCGCCTGGATGTACGACGGCAAGGTCCGCGTGCCCCTGGTCATCCGCACGCCGATGGGCGGCTACCGCGGCTACGGCCCCACGCACAGCCAATCACTGGAGAAGCATCTGCTCGGTCTGCCCGGAACGCGGGTGGTGGCGGTCACGCATCGTTATTGCCCCGGCCTGATGTATCGGGCGCTGCTCGAAGGCAACGACCGGCCCACGCTGGTGGTGGAGAACAAGCTGCTGTACGGCCGCATGACCGACCCCACGCCGCCGCCGGGCCGGCGGATCGAGGCTTCGGCGGGGGAGTTCCCCACCGTGCGCATCGCCCCGCCCGGAGAGTGCCAATTAACTGTCGTGGCCTACGGCGGCATGGTTCCGCTCGCGGAATCGGCCGCCCGGGTACTGCACGACGATGAAGACCTGGCCTGCGAACTGCTGATCCCGACGCAACTGTACCCGCTGGACCTAACTCCGGTGGTCGAATCGGTCCGGCGGACGGGCCGACTGCTCGTCGTCGAGGGGGGACAGGGCTTTGCGGGCTTCGCCGGCGAGCTGATCGCGCAGGTGGCGATCGAGGGAGGGCCGCCGGCACGTTTTGCCCGCGTCTGCGCTGGTGCGTGTCCCATCCCGGCTGCCCGATCGGCGGAGCAGCAGGCATTGCCGGACGTCGAACGGATTCTGACCTCCGCCAAAAACTTGGCACTCGCCTGATCCGGCCGGCGCGGCGGATCACGACCCACCGACGCATTGGCCGTACATCGTGAAACCCTGGAGAACGGACCGGCTGGAAGCCGGTCCCACACAGGTGTGGAGAAGCACTGCGAGGTAGACAGAAAAACCGAGGCCGGCGATCAGTCCCCGGGCTCGGCCGTGACGGTGACATTGCAGGAGGCAAACTGCTCGACGTAGAGTTCCGCCCGCTCCTGGTGCGTGACCAGCAGCAGGGCCACGCCCTTTTCGTGGGCCTCGAGTGCCCGCAACACCGCGTCCTCCTTGGTCAGCGGCGTAAGCTTCCGCAGCGTCTTGACCACGTCATCGATCACGTTGACGTCGTCGTTGTGCAGCAGCACCCGCCACGGGGGAAGAGTCCGTGGTTTGGAGGGCGCCGGCGACCGGCGGGGCAGGGACTTGGCCGAGCTGCTCGACGCCCCACCTTGCTCCTCGATCGCGCTATTCTCATCTCGTTCGGTCATGCCCAACCACCTCCGCCAATCCAGGATTCCCGCCCCTCATGGTACCCCGCGAGAATCCGCACTTACCAGCGGATTATACCCGCAAGGCATCTCCATTTCCAAGCACGGGAACCGCGGCAACGACCGCTTTATCGGACCTATTTGGTGCTCGATGGCTTCAAGGCCCCCCGATCGTGCGACCGATACCTTTAACACCGGCAGGGCGGTTGTGACCACCCCGCGACGTGTGGTCCGGCGGTGATTTGCGGCCCACGAAACCCGGCAGCAGCCCCGAACTGCCGCCACCCGTCCGCCGACCGGCCGCCGATGGAACTCTGACCTGATGGGGATACCAAGCCGACGACCGTACCGCGGTGCCGTGCGCCTGGCGGGAGCCCTGCTGGTGGTCGGGCTGTTGCTGCTGCCGGCCGGGTTGACCGATTCCGCATCCACCGCCAGCCGCGCGGGGCGGTCTGGCCGTGGCATCGTCGTCAACACTGCTGCCGCGCAACCGACCGCCGACCAGATCAACCTGGCCCGGGCCCTCGCGATGGCAGCAGAAGACCCGGCGGACAACGTCATCCGCTTCGACCCGGCGGTGTTCCGGGTGCCGATCACCATCAGCCTCACTGAGCCGATTGCGCCCCCGGAAGGAGGGGGTAAAGACCGTATCGAAGGCCCCTCGGGCGGGGCCGCGGTGACGCTGGATGCGTCGGCCTGCCCCGATGCGGGTGTGCTGGTGGGCGACGGGGCGAGCCTGACGCTCGTCAACCTCATCATCCAAGGAGGCAAGGACCGGGCCGTCCTGCTTAAGGACAAGGGCAGCCTGAGCCTGCACGACGTCACCATCCGCAGCGCCGGCGGCCCCGGCATCGCGCTATTCGGCGAGGCCCGGGCGGATCTCGCCCGGTGCCGGCTGGTTGCCAACCAGACGCACGGCCTCGAAGTTCACGGCGAGTGCGCGGTGGTGCTTCGCGACGTGGAGATCAGCGGCGGCGGCCAATCGGGCATCGCGGGCTTCGATCGGTCGAGCGTGACCGCGGCCAACAGCCGGCTGGACCGCAACGGCCACTGGAACGTGGTGCTGACCGGCCAAGCCCGGGCCGACCTGGACGGCTGCACGCTGTCGGGGGCTGAGTTCGCCAATGTCGACGTCAGCGAGTCCGCCCGGCTGGCCTTGCGGAACTCCACGCTCGAGCAAGGCCGGCGTTTCGGCCTGTTCGCCACCGGCCAGTCGTCCGTCGACATGGCCGGTGGGGGCATTCGCCGTCACGCCAGCCGCGGCATCGAGATGCAGGACAGCGCCCGCCTGGTCATGCAGGCGGCCGAGGTCGACGGCAGCGGCGACTACGGCGTGATCCTGTTCGAGCAGTGCTCGATCCGCGCGGTGGCCTGCAAGTTCACGCGCAACGCCGGACACGGCGTGAGCCTGCGGGGCCGGGCCACCGGCGATTTCAAGGGCTGCCTGTTTTCGCGCAACCGCTACAGCGGCCTGGGCTGCCTCGATGCCCGCGACGGCGGGGCGGTGGCGGCGACGCAGTGCATCTTCCAGGGCAACGGCATGAGGCCCATCTATCGCGGGCCGCTGCACCTCGATCCGCTCGTGCCCACGCCGTTGTCGATCGATGACGAGACGGTTGCCTGCCTGGCCGATCCGAGGGCGACGGTCGAGCTGTATCTCGACCGGGCCGGTGAGGCCGCGCGGTATCTCAAGACCCTCCAGGCGGATGAGCAGGGGCGCTTCCGAGTGGACCGGGCCGCGGTGCCCGACGGCTGGGTGATGACCGCGTCCGCGACCGCGAGCGGTTCGACCAGCGAGTTCAACGTCGTGGCCGGCGCATCATCGGCCGACGCGATGGGCGCGCTGCTGGCGCATACCGGTCCGCTGTCGGACATCGGGGGCGACGCCGACCTGGACGGCGGTCTGCGTCGATGGCGGACGGGGACGAAGCTCATCCTGCACGTCGCCAATCCGCCGAGCGTGGCCGTCGAGCGCTACGCGCGGTTCGTCACCGAGCACGTCGTGGACTGGACCCGGGGCGCGGTGCGGGCCGAGCTGTGCGTGGGGGCGGCCGTCCCATCGTCGCGCGACGCCGTGGTGGTGCCCGTTCGGTACCTGTCGCCGGATGCCGAGGCCCTCTTGGGCCGCGGCGGTGTGACGTTCATGAAGTGGGACGGCCAGGGCTACTTCATGTCGCCGATGCGGATTCTGCTCGCCACCGGCGCCGACCCGCGGGAGACCTGCCCCCGCGTGCTGGCCCACGAGTTCGGCCACGTGCTCGGTTTGTGTCACGCCCGGGTCGGACTATTGTCACGAATGCAGGGTTCGACGCCGCCCACCGATGCGTTCGTCAACGACTTCTCGCCGATGTTCACGTTCTATGACGTACAGGCCCTGCACGTCCTGAGCAACCCGCGTTGGGGCGGCCCGGCCACGCTTCGCCAGCTCGTGGCGGCCGGTGCCCTGCCCCCCGCCCCCACGGGCACCACCGTGGCCAGCCTCCAACCCACCGCCGTCCGCCCGACCTACAGTCCGCCACCGGCCCAGGCCCAGCCCGCCGGGCCCCAGCCGGCCCATCGGCCGTGACGACTTGCGGCCTGTGGCTTGCGGCCATAGACCGTAATCGCTCCGCCGAGTGTCCGGGCGTCGGGCAGGCCGGCTGTTGACCTCATGGCGTAAGCCCTTTGCGGCGTTCTGCACAGAGGGACATCTTCTATCCCTTTGTGCAGAACGGTTGGGGACGCCCGGCGGCGGCCGCCCCAGATGGATGGGTCGATGATCAGCAGGCACGGGGGCAGGCTGTCAAGTCCGCTTGCCGGCCGGCTGTCTCGCGCGGGCGGGCTTGGTTTCGATTCGCTTGGGAATGGCCGGCGGCACGGTTCGCCGCGCCGCGCCTCTCGCCGGTCGGCCCTGGCGAGGCGCGGTGGACCCGCGAGTCTTGGAGCGTGTGGTTGCGGCCGTCGCCTTCGCAGGCGTCGTGGGAGCTATGTCGATGCCGAACACCTCGGACAGCGCGCTCTCGTCCAACGTTCGGCGGTCCGTCTTGCTGGCCTTGGTCACGATCGCCTTGGCGGCATCGGCAGATACCAGTTCCGTGTGATCGACGCCGCGCAACACGAACAGCAATTCGGGCTTCTCGTCCAGCCGGGCGCCGACGCCGTAGAGCACCGCGGCCACGTGCTTGCACATCTCCGCCCAGTCCGGGCAGGAGCAATCGAGGCCGATTTCCCCCGGGTGCGGGAACAGGCCGCGGTCCTTGTCGGTGACGACGGCCATCACGTGGTCGGAGAGTCTGCCCTGGAGAAGCTCCAGCAGCGAACCCACCTGGCCCGCACACGATTCCCTGACCCTCCGCCACTTCTGCTTCGGCAGCGCCTTGATCGTGACCTGAATATCGTAGATCTCCGATCCACTGACCTTGGCCGCGATCTTGCCCTTTTGGATGTCCAGATGGCACACCGAGCCGTTCCGCACGTAGGTCCGGCCGCGAGGCAGGCGGTTCTCGAAGTCGCTGAACTTCTCGAGGTGCTCGCACCAGGATCGGCCCCAGAACGTACGGGCGATCTGCCGCCCCTCGATCCGCACCGGCTGGATGTTGACCCCCTTCTTCCGCAGCTTCTCCATCTGCATGAAAGCCTGGGCTCGTCGCCTCGCCACCGGCACGTACGGCCGCCACGCCCATCCGTAAGCCATGTGTCAGTCCTCCGTGGCTCTTGTTATATCCAATCGAACCAGGTCGAGCAATTCGCCGTCGCTCATCTCCGTCACCAGCTTCGGCACGCCCTCGTCGAGGATCTCCCCGGCCAGCGTCGTCTTGTCCCGGATGAGGGCGTCGATCTTCTCTTCGATCGTGCCCTGGCAGACAAACTTGTGAACCATGACGTTCCGGGTCTGGCCGATGCGGAACGCCCGGTCGGTAGCCTGGTTCTCCACGGCGGGGTTCCACCAGCGGTCGAAGTGGATCACATGGGTGGCGGCGGTGAGGTTCAGGCCCGTCCCGCCGGCCTTGAGCGACAGAACCATGAACGGCGGGCCGCTTTCGCGCTGGAACTCATCCACGATCTGTTTGCGTTTGCCGACGGCGGTTCCGCCGTGCAGCATCAGGCCCGCGCGGCCGAAGACCGTTTCCATGAAGCTCGCCAGGGGCGCCGTTATCTCGCGAAACTGCGAGAACACCAGCACCTTCTCCTGGCGGTCGGCGATCTGGTCGCACAACTCCCGGAGCCGGTGGAACTTACCGCTGTCGTCGGATGAGTATCCGCCGGATCCGAGCCACTGGTCGGGGTGGTTGCAGATCTGCTTGAACCGCATGATGAACGTCAGGATGAGACCGCGGCGGGCGATACCGTCCTGCTGCTCGCGGAGGGCCTCGCCGAGCGCTCGAACGGAGTCCTCGTACAGGACCGCCTGCTTCTTGCTCAAATGGCAGAAGGCCTGCAACTCCACCTTGTCCGGCAAATCGGCGATGATTGACTTATCCGTCTTCATCCGCCGCAGGATGTACGGACCCACCAGTCTGCGGAGTGGGCCGTACTGGTCCTTTGGCCGTTGCTCCAGACGGTTGACGAATCCGCCGAAGGTCTTGACCGCCCCGAGCAACCCCGGGCACAGGAAATCGAAGATCGACCATAGATCGGTCAGCCGGTTCTCCACCGGTGTGCCGGTCAAAACGATCCTCGCGCCGGCCTTCAGTTGCTTGACCGCCCGGGTCTGGCGGGCGGTGGGGTTCTTGATTGCTTGGGCCTCATCGAGCACCGCCAAGGACCAGTCGAACGTCCCAAGCCATTCGAGCCGCGTCAGCATCGAGTAGGTCGTCAGGACCGCGTCAGTGGCAGCCAAGATCCGCTCGGGGTTTTCGCTCGCCGCCTTGAGATCATCCGCCTTGGTTTGCGATGGATGGGCGAACAGGCATCGCAACGACGGGGCAAACCGTTCGATTTCCGCCTTCCAGTTGGCCAGCAGGGATGCCGGAACGACCAGCAGGGCCGGACGGGGGGAGGGGGTGGGACCCCGGCATTCGCGGAGATCCGTGGCCGCAACCGCGTGGGACCGTTGGTCCTTCATCATCAACAGGAGCGACAGCACCTGAATGGTCTTGCCCAGCCCCATGTCGTCCGCCAGACACGCTCCCAGACCCAGCCGCGTCAGCAGCCACAACCACTTCACGCCCTCCTTCTGATACGGCCGCAACGTTGCCCGCAGCTCCGACGGCGGCACGGCGGCCTCGATGCAGTCCGGCTGCCGGATCTGTCGCAGGCTCTCTTCCAGCCACGCGCCGGCCCGAACCTCCGACCACGCAGCGGTGTGCTCGTCGAACAAGTCCGTCTCGCCGGTGTCAATGGGTGCCCCCGCGAGCAGCCGCATCCCTTGAAGAAAGGACACGCCGTCGCCGCCGACTTGCTTCTCGACGCGCTTCCAGTGCTTCAACGCCTCTTGCAGCTTCTCCCGATCGACCTCGACCCAGCGGCCTTTCAGGAACGCCAGCCCGTCCGATCCTTCCAGGATGCTGCGCCACTCTTCCGGGGTGAGCGTCTCGCCGTCGAGGCTCAGTTGCACCTTGAAGTCCAGCATGGCGTCGGCGCCGAATTGCGACGGGCGCGTCCTGCCGACGGTGACACCCACCCGCACCCGGGGCCCCCGCCGCGCCCACCAGTTCGGCACGCGTACCAACACGCCGCTTTCTTCCAACGCCGGCGTGTCGCGCAGGAGCCGGTGGGCCTCGTTGGGGGTCCAGGCCAACGGACGAAACACGTTGCCCGTGTCCACCAGTTCCTTGACCCAGGCGCACCGCTCCGCGGCCCGTTGCACCGGTGTCAGGAGGTTGACGAGCATTTTCCTGTTCCTGGCACCGGCATACTCCTCCAGGGCCCTGCCCAGCGGCTGATACTGCACGCGTCCGCCCTCGAGCAGCTTGGGGGCGTAGGTGGCCAGGAAGGCGAATGGACATTCCGGGTCGCGCTTGTTCTCCGCCAGATGAAAACAGACTCGGCCGACACGGTGCCACTGCGGGCTCCGTTGATGCAGCCATTCACCCAATCCGCCCGGTTGGGCGGCGATCTCGCGGCGTACCACGCCGTCCAGTTCCTCCCAGATCGCGGCCAGCGTCTCGGCCCGCAGGTATTCACCCCCCCGCATCGGCGGCGCGGCGGCCGCCATCTCCGCCAGCTCCTCGCTCGGCGCGGACAGCGGCTCTGCGATATCCCCGGAGGGTTCGGGGACGTGGCACAGCTCCATGAGGTAGCGCTCGCCCAGACCGCGCCAGAAAAGAAAGACGGGGGGCAGATTGGCCTTGCCCGGAAGGATCGCCAAACGGAGCAGAAGTTCGCTGCATCCCTTCCGCAGCGCGTTGCGAAGTGAATCGCCCACCGTCTCCGGCAGGACCGCGGACTCGGGCTCGACCCCGTCGGCGCCGGTGCCCTCCACCAGGGCCAGATGTCCGCTCGGTGTCAGTGCCAAATCGAGCAACGATCCGCCTCTTTCGTGCCTTGTGACCACAACCCTTGTTCGGGGGAGAGTCTAACCAGGCGCTGTGACCGCGGGCAATCTGGAAGCGTGGATCATTCCGCCGGCGGCTTTTCGAGCGGCGGTCAGGGGATGCTGATCAGGCGGTTCCAGACGCGGGGGCCTTGGCGCTCGTTGAAATGGACGCGGACGCGGTGGCCGGCGAGGCCGGCGGCCTGGACGAGGGAGAACTCCTTGGTCACGCTCTGGCCGGGCATGCGTTGCGGGGACCGCAGCCGAACCTGTTACCGCACGGGTTGACGGGCCTCGTAGCGGGCGATTTCCTCCTTGAGTTGATTGATCAGGCGCCTCAGGGAGCGCATGGTTACTTCCCGCAGGTAAGCGTCCTCGGACGCGTCGCTGCGAGTCGCCTCATACTCCTCCTCCAGCAGGCGAAGCTTCGCTCGCGTGTTCGCCAACTCACGATCGCTCTGCAGATTCACAGAATCAACTCCACCATGCCCTTGGGAACATGGAAGCGGTCCGTTGCGAAGAACTCTCGCACCAGCCTCTTGAAACCATGCTGCCGGACAACACTGATCTCCAAGAACGGGAGGCCGGCCAACAACTCATCGGCCGCCGTCGAGTCGTTCGGATAGCCGCGCCCGACCAGCAGCACGCAATCCACATCGTTCGGCTCGATTATATCCGTAACGAAACTGCCATTCAACACGATACGCTGAACGCCCGCACGGACGGCCAGGTCGACCATCCATCGCACGGATTCCATCTGCACGCGGCGCAGTTCGGATTGGCGTCCGAAGCGGTCTTCAACCTCCGCGAGGGTCGCAGCATGGATGCCCGCTGGAAGGCAACCGGAATCATCGAAGGGCGGGATCATTCGATTGCGGTCTCCTCATCCGGAAGCCCTGAGGCGCGGCCGCCGAAGCGGCGTCTCGGCGACGCGGTACAACTCACTCCTCGGCAGCTCGCGTTATATCCCATCGAATCGGATGGGGCAATGACGCGTCCGGTTCCAATCGGGACGAACGAGTCGGCCAACGGACGAGCTTTCGGGTGGCGGTCAGGGGATGGTGATCAGGCGGTTCCAGACGCGGGGGCCTTGGCGCTCGTTGAAATGGACGCGGACGCGGTGGCCGGCGAGGCCGGCGGCCTGGACGAGGGAGAACTCCTTGGTCACG
>JACQVT010000737.1 GCA_016209665.1 Planctomycetota bacterium
CTACTGGCGCATCGACGAGGTGAACGCCTACGGCCAGACCACCGGCGACGTGTGGACGTTCAGGACCCGACGGCTCAAGGCGGATTTCGATCAGGATGGCGACGTGGACATGGTCGACTACTCCCATTTGCAGTTGTGCTTCAGCGGGATCAATGTGCCGCAGACCGATCCCGCCTGCCAGGACGCCAAACTGGACGCGGACGGCGACGTGGACGACTACGACGCCACGCTCTTCCAGGGGTGCCTGAGCGGATCGGACCGGCCGGCCAGCGGCAGTTGTCTCCCCTGACCCCCGTCACCGATCCGGACGCGTCGTGGCCGGCGCGAAGCCGTAATCCAGGTACGGCACTCCCAGCGCGTCGTGACTCGGCGTCCAGCCGTCGCCGTCGACGTCCACGTAGATGGGGTTGTGGTACGCCACCGGGCGCATCTCGGACTGCCAACTGCGCCCGTAACCCGTCTTGAGCGTCGAGCCCTCGCCGATGGCCACCACGATCACGTGGGCGTCGGTCTTCAGCGCGACGGGAACGTCGCGCTCGAACCGCACCGTGCCCGCGGCAAACATCTCGGGGTGCTCGGCCTTGCGGAAATCGCACGTCGGATCCGGCCGGCCGTTCACCAGCACCACCACGCGATCGACGTCCGTCCAGGTGTTGCACTGCACCCGCACCTTGAGCACGAGCTGCCGCTTCGCGCGGATCGTGTCACCCGGCCCCTCGCCGGCGTCCGTCCTGACGTGCAGGAACGGCCCATTGGTCACGAACGACCTGCCCCGTTTGGCGTTGGCGACGATCTGGCTGGGGTCGATCTCCGGCGGGTCGTCGTGGCTGCTGGGCACGTAGGTCCGCCAGCCGCCCACGCCTCCCTGCGTGACCTCATGGGCGTCGCTGGTGGCGACCGTCCAGACCCGCCGACCCGCGTTGAGCATCTGCAGCCACAGCATCGGCCAGTTGTCTCGCTTGCGCGTCTGACCCCGCCACTGGACCTCGTAGTGGCGTTGACCGCTCAGGATGAACTGGCCGTAGACCTCGGCCGCGTCGATGAGATCCAGCAGGTGTGTGAATCCGTCGTCCGGCTTGTCGTCCTCGTTGGCGTCGTTGAAATACCGAGACATGTTGGGATGGTTCAACTGCACCCAGCGGTTCTCGCGGTCGCCCGGCATGTTCCGCAGCGTCAGGGCGCTGATCCGCGGATCGGGGTCCCACGTCGGGGCTCCGTTGTCCTGTCGCCTCGGCACGGGCACAAGCGGGAACGCATTCAGGTGCGGGCCGCGGCCGGTCAACTCGATGCCGCTGACGGTCTTCATTTCCCGGTGCAGGCCGAGCCGCTCGATGTGCGGCCCCCAGTCGCTGAGGCGGTTGTGCTCGGTCGTCGGGGCGAACTCGACCTGCTCGGCGGCCAGATTGATCACCCGATCGACCGTCCCGCAGAAGTTGTCGCCGCTCTCGGTGGTGTGGTTGTGGAAATCGCAGCTCACCCAGCCTCGCGTGTCCACCACCCGCTTGAGGGTCGCCCGAACGCCCACTACCTTGCATCGCTCGACCGTCAGATCCTGCTCGTGGTGGTCGTACTCGATGCCGCGGGTGATGATCGCGCGATACCGGCCCGGCGGCAGGCCCTGAAAGAACCGGCCGTTCTCGCTGTGGTACTGGTTGTCGCACCCGTGGGCCCGGACAATCGGTCCCAACTGCGGGTCGGGCGTCCCGTCGATTCCGGCAAACTGCGCCTTGCACGGCAGCGGGCCGCCGTGCTCGTCCGTGACTTCCACCTGCACGCCCGACGCCGTCGACATGGTGATCGTCTGTGGCTGGCCCGCCTTGACCTCCGCGGTCACGTCGTCGCGCCCGATGTCCCGGACCGTGACGCGGCAGGCGGCTTCGGGCAGGACCAGCCGGTACTTGCCCGCGGCATCGACGCAGCCCACCAGCGTGCCATCCGCTCCGGCGGCCGGGAAGTGCATCGTCGCCCGCGTCACCGGCTTGCCATCCGTGTCGACAACGCGCCCCTCAAAGACGTGACCCGGCGTGGCGATGGTCCGCACTTCACCGAAGGCGTCGGCCGCCCCCGCTCCAATTGCCAGGACGACGGCGAGCGAGGCCGTCTGCCCCGGCCCCAGATCGAACTCCCCGCCCGCCGCGGGCTTGGCATTCTCCCACTCGATCCCCGCCCAGGCGTAGCCGATCCGGTCGTCCGGGTCTTGGCACAAGCCGGTCCGCACGTCCTCGACGGTCAGTCCGGAGACCAGGCCGAGGCAGTTGGCCTCCGGACTCACCTTTGCCGGCTTGGCCGAACGGTTCTCGTACGTCGAGACCACCACCACGTGTCTCCAGCCGTCGCGCAGGATGTAGTCGTGCCGCCGCGCGACGCGGTTGCCGGCCGACGCCGCGGTCAGTTCCGCCCGGACCACGGCCTCGCCGTCGTGGCCGTCCTTCAGAACGTACACCGACGACAGTTGGCCTTTCTGCCCGCCCGGCGCGAACAGCGTGAGCTGGTCGTTGTTCGTCCCCCGAAACGTGAAATCGTAGATGCAACCCGGCGTCGGGGCGTCCCACAGCACGCCCATGTTGGCCCGCCGCTGATGGAGGTTGCCCGACACCACGATTTCGACCGCGTCATTGCGGAGCACGAAATCGCCGATGATGCCGTCCGCCTCGCGACCGCCGGGCAGGTCTTTGACGTTCGCCGTCCCCACCTCGATCGCCTCGGGCGCCGCCCTCACCGTCGGCCCCGCCATCGTCGCCCCCAACATCGCTGGTACCCAGAACCAACCCCGGTGCCGTTGCGGCCTCATACACACTCCTTCGATCGTCGATGGAATCCGTTGACGGTGCGTCCCCGCTCCTCACGTCGTGGCCGCACGCCGATGGCCGAATGATACCCTGAACTGATCTGCCGATCCGGTTCGCCGGTCATCGCCGCCACGCGGTCACGGCCCGCAGGGCCAGCCACGCGCCGGCATATCCGATGGCCGCCCCGGCGACGCAATCGCTCAGCCAGTGCACCGCGTCCATGTACCGTGATGCCGCGCATCCGCAGGCCAACGCCCAGAACAGCAGCCTCAACCGCGGATAGAACCACGCGAGTACGCCGGCGAACGCGAACGCCGCCGCCGAGTGGCCGGACGGGAACGACTGCGTGTCGTTGTTGACGTTGTTGGGCGACCAGCCGATCCACGTCTCGCGCACGGCGAGCGCGGACCGTCCGTGCACCGCCTGCTCTTCCCCGGGCACCGGCCGCGGAGCCTGCGCGACCGCCTGATCGATGGCGGCATAGGGCCGGTATCGTGCGATCGTCAGTTTGCCCACGTTGTAACAGAGCCCGGCCAGGAACTGGGCGATCAGGATGCAGGCGACGATGGTCCAGCGACGACGGTCGCACCGCAGGACGATGATGATCGCCACCAGGATGGCCAGGAACTGCCCGAATTCCCGCAGGCCTTGCAGGATCTGTTTGAACGTGCCCCGCGGCCCGTCCGGGAACGTCTCGTAACGCCAATCCATCAGGGCCACGTCGTATCGGAGGGTGAGTGCGTACAGACCCGCCACGGCCGACGACGCCACGACGCGCAACAGCCATCGCCATCTTCTCGGCACCGGGGGCCGGGACCCTGCCCCGCGCGCGGGGGCGATATGAAAAAGGCGGGCAGGGATGCCCGCCCCCCGGGGCGCTGCCC
>JACQVT010000745.1 GCA_016209665.1 Planctomycetota bacterium
GCCGAGGCCTTCGTCGCCACCAAGTCCAAGGACGACTTCAACGAGGCCGAGACCATGTACAAGGCCGAACTCCAGGCCACCGCCCGCGGCCTGGCAAAGATCGCCGATGAACTGACAACCTTCCTGAAAACCATACCCGTCGGCGAATCGAAATAACCCACCGGCTCTTGGGGGTCGGGCATACTTGCCCGCCCCCCCGGGATGCGCGGATCGTTCCGGGATGAACGTGGCGATGACGAGGCGTCATTTCTGCTGGAGGGCTCAGGGATCGATCCCGTGGCAGAAGCTCAGCGCTTCCACGAACAACTCGTGTCCGCCCGCGACCGTCTGCGCCAGGAATCGGCCGTGCCGCGCCTGGAGCAGTTCAAAGGGTGGCTGGAGAGCCGGCAGGCCCAGCGCGGCGGGCCGGTATTGCCGAGGAGCCCGATGGGCCAAGCAATCACGTAGGCCCTGAACCAGTGGGAGGCTCTGAGCGTCTACACCACGACGGGTTGACACCGCCGAGCGGGGCGCTTATCTGGTGCGGTTTTGGCGGTTTGACTCGGTGGAGAACCCATGAACACGTTGAACGTGCGCAAGGATTCGTGCGATCTGGATTTCCTGGCCCTGGGGGCGGTGGTGCATCGGCTGGACCCGGGGGTGATTCCGTTCCGCAAGGCCCGGTCGTTGGACATCCACGTCTCGGGCGGCGAATACAACGTGGCGGCGAACCTGTCGGACTGCTTCGGGCTGCGTACGGGCATCGCGACGGCGATGGTCGACTACGGGATCGGCGAACTCGTCCAGGCCCGGGTCCGCGAGATGGGCGTCCGGCCGTTCTACAAGTGGTTCCAGCACGACGGCGTGCGGGGGCCGAACATCGCCACCGTCTACAGCGACCTGGGCCACGGCGTCCGGCCGCCGGTGGTGTTCTACAATCGCTCGAACGAGGCGGGGGCGCTGCTCAAGCCGGGCGACTTCGACTGGGCGGGTATCTTCAAGGCGGGCGTGCGGTGGTTCCATTCGGGGGGCATCTTCGCCGCCCTCTCCGAGACCACGTCGGAACTGATCGTCGAGGCTATGCAGGCCGCCCACGCGGCCGGGGCGATCAACTCGTTCGACCTGAACTACCGGGCCAAGCTGTGGTCGCCCATCGGCGGGCTGGCCAAGGCCAACCAGACCCTGCGGCGGATCGTCGGCAACGTCGATGCCCTCATCGGCAACGAGGAGGACCTGCAAAAGGGCCTGGGCATCGCGGGGCCCGAGGCCGAGGCGGGGCCGTCCAATTCGAAAATGAATCCTGACACCTTTTTCCAGATGATTGAGCGGGTGGTGCAGCAGTTCCCGAACGTCAAGATGGTGGCGACCACGCTGCGAGAGGTGCACTCGACGAACCGGCACGACTGGGCCGCGGTGCTGTGGCTCAGCGGCCAACGCTACGTCAGCCCGACGTGCCAGCTCGACGTGCTCGACCGCATCGGCGGGGGCGACGGCTTCGCCGCCGGCCTGATCTACGGGCTGATCGCGGGCCGCCCGCCCGAGGAGGCCCTGCGCCTGGGCTGGGCCCACGGGGCGCTGCTGACCACCTTCCCCGGAGACGTCACCATGGCCCGGCTGCCCGAGGTCGAGGCCTTCGCCAAAGGCGGCTCCGCCCGCGTGCAGCGCTAAGTAGGGACGCAGAATGAATCGTCCATTGCGAGTTTGCGTTAACTGCTGCACAAAGCGGCATTTACGGCGGTCCTCGACTTGCTGACTCTTTCTGCGTTTCTACTTACTGTGCATCCTAAAACCCTGAAAACCGACCGGCTGGAAGCCGGTCCCACACGGGTTTTAGGATGCACTCTTAGGGTGAAGGCGCGGTGGCGAGCGGGCTGTCCAAGTGGTTGAGGTTTGCGCGGACCGCTTCGGGCGACCAGGCGATGACGATCCAGCCCTGGGTGACGGCGACGGCGGGGTTGATCAGGCCGAGTTGCAGCGACCACAGGCCGTCGGGCTCGCGGCGGACCTGGGGCGACAGGCGGAACGCGGCCCGGCGGGTCGCGGCAGGCTTCAGGGCGTTTGGTGTCGTTGCAGTCGACTTCGAGGAGTTCGGCGCGGGTGCGGTCGTCCGTCGCGAGCCGGACCGGGCGATGAGGGCTTCCGCGGCGGCGATCAGGTCGTCGCCTTCGTCGTTGAGCGACTCCTGCCAGGCGGTCATCATTCGGTCGACGGCCCGGGCGACGAGACGCCAATCGCCGTGGACCTGAATCCACACGCTCCAGAGCGCGGGCAGCTTCAGCGGGTGAGGCGGCCAGGTGTGCACGATGAAATGGTCGCTAAGCTGGTCGAGCACCTCGGTCTCCGAGTCGAAACCGTACCGCTGTTGCAGCCGCGTCCACAACTCGCGGACGGCCCGGCGCTGGCCTTGGGACTGGCTCTCCAGATAGGCGGCTCGAATCCCGCGAAACACGTCGGCGAGCGGCCCCCGCAGCACGAAGTAGGTGCTGGCCTGGTCGGGGATGGCGGCGAGCACCTCCGGGGCGGCGATCTGGCGGCCGGCGAGGACGGCGAAGATGTCCTCGCCGCTCAAGGCCCGGCCGACGACGATGCTGCGGATCGCTCGCTCATCGTGGCCGGTGGTCCAGATGAGTTTTGCGGGCTGGCGGATGTGCAGGGCCTCCATCACGGCGGAGGGACGCTCGCGGACGTCCTCCTCGAGGCGCTCGCGGATGCGGGCGAGGTCGCCGTAAACCTCCAATCCCGAGTACGAGCCCTGGGCCCGCTCGTGGGCCCCCGGAAACCAGGGGTCGTCGGCCAGCGACGGCTTGCGGCCGCGAAGCACGTCGAGCAGC
>JACQVT010000743.1 GCA_016209665.1 Planctomycetota bacterium
CGCCCGTGGGATGCCCGCCCCCCGAAGGTCCCGGGCCCGCTCGACAGTAGGCGGGCAAGGATGCCCGCCCCCCGAGAACCGCGGAGCGTCCGAGAATCATGCAGCCACCAGCCGTTCCAATCGCGATCTGCGCCTTGACGTGGCCCAAACCTGGGGTATACTTGGTTTATAGTCGACCCGTGCATAGGCAATGCGCTTGGGGGAGCCGGCCCGGCGCCACGTCGCGTACAGTGCAACGGCAAACGCGGGTCAAGGTTTTCGCGGGATACGGTGGGTTTTTCTAGTTGCGCTTCACTGATCGGACGGTTATTTGTTGAGCCGCTGGGTTGGCGAGGTACCCTTCGGGAGGGGGAAAGGCCAAGGAGGCTCAGGATGGCAACGTCCGTCTATAACGATAGTTACGTGTCTCCTCAGGTTCTGGGCTTTTCGGTCGCGGGAGCCGCTGCCTCGCCGGGTGGCGAGATATCTTACGAGGCCGTGCGACTCCACGACCGGGACGATCACCGGCAATCCCAACGTCGGGCCTTACACTGCAACATGCTGCTGATCGAGCCGGGCGGACTCGAAACGGACGGAAGCGGCGTTGTTCCCGGGGAGTGCCTAAACGTGGGTGACGGTGGTCTTTACGGGACCGTGCCCCTGTGCTACGGCGTCGGCCTGGGGCAGCATTACACGGTCCGGCTTATGGTGGACGAGCGCGGGCCCGAGCCAGGTGCGATGCAGGTGGTCTCCCAGCAGGGGAAGATCGTCCGGACGGAACTGTTGATGGGACGCGACAGGGGCGAGGATCGCTTGGGCATCGCCGTGAAGCTTTACGGGCACCGCAGCGGCGTGCTGCCAATGCCGGTCTGGGTCTGAATCCGCCGGTTCAACACCGTCGCCTGCGTCAGCCCACCCCGTCGTGCACGGCCGAGACCTCTGCCAGCCCAGCCCGTGGACCTGGGGAGCGAAGTCCGCCGCCAGGAGCCGGCCCGTGCTCGGCCGCAGCGCATCTCCACGTCCGGGACTCAGGATCGTTCTCGCAGGCAGGATTGGATTCACGACCACCTGGGCATACACTCAGATGCATGGACCGGGACGAACTCCTTAAGGTCTTGAAGCAGCGGCCCTTCGAGCCGTTCAGCCTCTACATGTCCGAGGGCGCATCCTACGCAGTCAAGCACCCCGACCCGATCATTGTCACGCCGAGGGCGGCCTACGTGGGCCTTGGGGGCAACGGTGGAGGTCCGGCCGCCGATCAGGTCGTTATCTGCTCGCTCATCCACATCACCCGCCTGCGACCATTGCCTGAGCAGACACGCGCCGGCTGAGCGTCTCCCCCCGTTGCGCGTCGGCATCCAGGGCACAACCGAGTATACTCTCGCCGGCTCGACCGGTCGGGAGCTTTGCCGGTCGGTGATGCTACAGCTACTTCTGAGGTCCACGCATGCGCGTATTGATCACGGGTTCGAGCGGACAAATCGGGACCAACCTGGGCCTGGCGCTGATAGAGCGGGGCGATGAGGTGGTGGGCATCGACCGGCGGGCGAACGCCTGGACCGACCGGCTCAAGACGATCCAGCTCGATCTGCTGACCGTGCGGCCGGAGGACCTGCCCAAGGGGCCGTTCGACCTGGTCGTGCACCTGGCCGCCCACGCCAAGGTGTTCGAGTTGGTCGAGATGCCGTACCGGGCACTGGAGAACGTCACCTCCTGCTTTGCCGCCCTGGAATACGCCCGGCGGCACAAGGTGCCGTTCGTCTTCGGCAGCTCGCGGGAGGTCTACGGCGACATCGTGCGGCACGTGACCGAGGAGGCCGAGGCCGACTTCGTCGTGGCGGAAAGCCCCTACTCGGCCAGCAAGATCGCCGGCGAGGCGTTCATCTACTCGTTCGCCGAGTGCTACGGGCTGCCCTACCTGGTCTTCCGGTTCAGCAACGTCTACGGCCGCTACGACAACGACATCGAGCGGATGGAGCGGGTTCTGCCGCTGTTCATCCGCAGGATTTCGCGGGACGAGCCGATCGTCATCTACGGCAAGGAGAAGGTCTTCGACTTCACCTACGTGGACGACTGCATCGACGGCATGCTCAAAGGCGTCGACGCCCTGGCCGCGGGCAAGGTCCACAACCAGACGATCAACCTGGCCTACGGCCAGGGCAGCACGCTGGTGGACGCGGTGAACATCATCGGGCTGGCCCTGAACAAGACGCCCAAGGTAACGTACGCCCCGCCCCGGCCGGGCGAGGTCATGCGCTACGTGGCCGACATCAGCAAGGCCCGCCAACTGCTCGGCTACGAGCCGCAGACGCCGCTCACCGCCGGCATCCCGCTGAGCATTCGCTGGGCCCGGGAGCATGGGAACGTGTGAAGCGGGGTTCGGGACCCGGGGTTCGGGACCCGACGTTCGGGGCCCGGGGGACTGATTTGAGATTTGAGATTTTCGATTTGCGATTTGAGATTTGAGATTACGGATTCTGCATTGGGGGAGGCGGGGCTGATTGGGCAACCCAAAACCTAAAATCCAAGCCCGGAGGTGACGCATCATGCGAGTGCACTTTATTCGTCACGCGATTGCGGTGCCGCGGGGCGCCCCCGGCGTGGTGGATGATGCGTCGCGCGAACTGACGCGGGAGGGCATCGCCAAAATGCGGCAACAGGCGCGCGGCCTGGCCAAACTGAAGATCGACCTGGCGCGGATTTGGACGAGTCCTTACGCCCGGGCCCGGCAGACGGCGGACATCCTGGCCGACGAGTTCGGCATCACCGGCAGCGTCCGCGTCCTGCCCGCCCTGGCCCCCGGCGGGAGCTTCGATGCGATCCTGGAGGAGCTGGCCGCCAACGCCTCGCTGAACGAGGCGGCCCTGGTGGGCCACGAGCCCGACCTGAGCACCACGATTGCCCGCCTACTGACCGGCATGACCCGGTCCATCCTGCAATTGAAGAAGGGTGGCACTGCCTGCGTGCGGATCGACGATTTCGCATCGCCTTGCCGAGGAGACCTCTGCTGGCTTCTCACGCCCCGGCAACTGCGCAGCTTGGGCTGAGTCTCTGCCGCCCGCGCCGCGACATCCGCGCCTGACGCCGCCCCCAGCGGGCGTCCATACGACAGGGATTGTGCCAGAGTATCGTGGCGCCCGTGTGGCCCAGCCGCCCCTGGCTGGCTTCGCTCGTGTGGCCCAGCCGCCCCCGGCTGGGTTCACCGGGGTCGGAGTCCACAGTCGAGGGCGACTGTGCCACGATTTGTCGTGCCACAATTTGTCGTGCCACGCTTCGTTGTCACGTCCTGCGGCCGGGGGCCTTCACCATTCCTTAATCATTGCTTAACAATGGGGTGCACGAC
>JACQVT010000734.1 GCA_016209665.1 Planctomycetota bacterium
GACCTGTCAGAGCCCCGAGCGCAAGCGAGCGGGTAGCTGTGGGAACGTCTGGCTCGCTGGTGGCGAAGCAACCCGTCGCCGGCGCTGCGGGCTCTGACAAGACCCACGTTCCGCCCCGACCAGACTGTCGCGCATGCGCCGGCGGCAGTACGATGGGTCGCGCAATTGCGTGGTCCGGCGCATCTATCTATCATTCCTCGTATGGCTTTACCAGACGCGAAGACGCAGATGCCGGCCGAGCCCGACGGCACCGGCCTGATCAAGGTCGACCCGTGGCTCGAGCCTTACGCCGACGCCCTGCGGCACCGCTACCGCAAATACCGCGAGGCCCTGGCCCGCTGCATCGAGGCCGCCGGCTCGCTCGACGCCTTCGCCCGCGGCTACGAATACTACGGCTTTAACCGCGGTGAGTGCGACGGGCGGCCCGGTGTCTGGTACCGCGAGTGGGCGCCCGCCGCCGACGCCCTGTTCCTCGTCGGCGATTTTAACGGCTGGGACCGCCGCAGCCACCCGATGCAGCGCGACCCGTACGGCGTGTGGAGCATCTTCCTGCCCGACGAGGAGTACGCCACCCGGCTTCTCCACGGCAGCCGCATCAAGGTCCACGTTCACAGCCGCATCGGCCCCAAGGACCGCATCCCGGCCTACATCAAACGCGTCGTCTACGAACCCGAGACCAACAGCTTCTGCAGCCTGTACTGGCAGCCTCCGGTGCCCTATATATGGCAGCTCTCCGCGCCCCGGATCGAGGGCGGCCTGCGCATCTACGAGTCCCACGTCGGCATGGCCCTCGAGGAGCCCCGCGTCGGCACCTATCGCGAGTTCGCCCAGCAGATTCTGCCCCGCATCGCCGCCGCCGGCTACAACGCCGTCCAGTTGATGGCCGTCCAGGAGCATCCGTACTACGCCTCGTTCGGCTACCACGTGAGCAGTTTCTTCGCCGCCTCATCCCGCTTCGGCGAGCCGGAGGACCTCAAGGCCCTGATCGACGAGGCCCACCGCCGCGGCCTGGTCGTGCTGCTCGACCTGGTGCACAGCCATGCGATCAAGAACGTCCTCGACGGTCTGAACCACTTCGACGGCACCGATTACCAGTACTTCCACGCCGGCGGCCGCGGCGAGCACCCCGCCTGGGACTCGCTGCTGTTCGACTACGGCAAGATCGAGGTGCTGCGATTCCTGCTCAGCAACGTGCGGTTCTGGCTGGACGAGTACCGCTTCGACGGATTCCGCTTCGACGGCGTCACCAGCATGATGTACTTGCACCACGGCAACAAGGCCTTCACCTGCTACGACGACTATCTCCGCTGGGACATCGACGAGGCCGCCGTCTCCTACTTGCAGCTTGCCAACCAGGTCGCCCACGAGTTCAACCCCGCGTGCATCACCATCGCCGAGGACGTGTCCGGCATGGTGGGCCTGGCCCGCCCGCTCGACGAGGGCGGCCTGGGCTTCGACTACCGCCTGGCGATGGGCCTGCCCGATTACTGGATCAAGCTCCTCAAGCACGTCAAGGACGAGGACTGGCCCATGCAGGAGATGCTCGGCGTCATGACCAATCGACGGGCCCACGAGAAGCACGTCGCCTACGCCGAGTCACACGACCAGGCCCTCGTCGGTGACAAGACCGTCGCGTTCTGGCTCATGGACGCCGACATGTACTGGCACATGAGCCGGGAGCACCAGAGCCTCATCATCGACCGCGGCATCGCCCTGCACAAGATGATCCGGCTGATTACCTTCTCTCTCGGCGGCGAGGCCTACCTGAACTTCATCGGCAACGAGTTCGGCCACCCCGAGTGGGTCGACTTCCCCCGCGAGGGCAACAACCTTTCGTACCACTACGCCCGCCGCCAGTGGTCGCTCGTCGACAATCCGAAGCTGCGGTACCGCGACCTGGCCACGTTCGACCGCGAGATGCTCGCCCTCGACCAGGACTACAACCTGCTGAACGACACGCTGATCCAGCCCATCCACATCTTCGACGACCAGAAGCTGATGGTCTACCGCCGCGGGCCGCTGGTCTTCGTGTTCAACTGGCACCCGACCCAGTCCTATAGGGACTACCGGATCGGCGTGCCCGACCCGACCGACTACCGCCTGATCCTCAATACCGACGACCCGTGGTTCGGCGGTCACGCCCTCGTCTGCACGAACCAGGTGTACCCGTGGCAGGCCGAACCCCTCCATGGCCGCGAGCAGTCCATCCAGCTCTACATCCCCGCCCGCACGGCCCAGGTGCTGGCACCCTTGTAGTATGCCCGCAGACTGATCTGTTGCGCTCGTCGAAGGGAACAGGCAACCATCCCCCGAGGGATTCACCGATGCACCGTCCAGGCCGTACGAGCCCGATCATGTACTTGTTCTGCACCCTGCGGGTCGCCATCGGCCGGATCTCCACCGACAACGAGTTCGGCAAGCTCACGGGTCTGGTCGTCATTCCATCGACCTCGAGCTGCGTATGTGCCTGTCGAACAATGCGTTATGGAACGATCAGGGGGTGACCGCCCCATTGGCTCGAAAAAACACGTTTTCCGGGGCCGATTGTACGGCGGGGGGGCGAATTCAATGATGGGAGGGGAAACGTGGAATTCAAGCCGGGCTTCGGCCCGGATCTGCCGACGAGCGGCATTTTGAAAACGATGCTTTTTGGGAGGTTAGTGCGGAGCTAGCGCACTAAGGATTGAGTCAACCTGCCTTTTTCTCGGGTGGAAGGCCCGTGTCTCACGAGGCACGGGCCTTCTGTGTTTGATGACGCCGCGCGCTTGGCTCCGAGTCCGCAGTGGCTGCCGGCGCCTCGTTTGCGGTGGTGTGCTTTTCCCTGAATAAAGTCAGGCCGATGGGCGGATTCGGCAGCGAACTCGTGAATGAGGGATCGCGGGAGGCGCAAAGCGACGGGCCGCGGGGCGAGACCCTCGCGGCGGTCTTCGACAGGGCTGGGTTCGGGGGATTGGCGGAGGTCCTACCGTGTACAGCCAAACACTCGATGGCGGCACGTGCGTCCATCCGCTTTCGGGCGGTGCCGGTGCCCTTTCGTCGGGCGTTGCGGTTCAAGGACGGGTTCAGGCGGATGCCGCGGGACCCGTCGACGGGCCAAGGCCCCGGAATCGAACCGAGGTCAACCGTGTGGTCACGATCCGTGTCGAGGCCACCCCGCCGCCGGCCGCGAGCCTCGGCTGGCTCGACGCCGCGGATCGCTTCCTGGTCGAAAAGCTGTTCCAGGACCCGGCGGAATACGTGGACCATCCGGTCTTCCACGAGCCGCGAGCCGAGCAAAAGCTGTTTGGCCGCCGGTCGGTCCTGCCTGCGGGCTCGACCTACTTCGCGGAGCCCGAACGCTGCGGCCTGCACGACGGTGGCCGCGGCGGCCCGCTGGATGCCAACAGCGAGCGGCGGCTGTTCCAGCGGTTCAACTACGCCCGGATGCGGGTGGCCCGACTCCTGCAGCGCTATCGCGGTTGTTGCGTGCCGCAGCCGGCCCTGCGGTTGGTCCTGGCGTGGCTGCACCGGGCTCTGATCCTCCGCGGCCAACTGGCCCAGGCCAACATCGCGCTGGTGGCGGCCATGGCCAAGCGGTCGCGGTTCGGCGGCCTGGACCCCAATGAGGTGATCAGCGCCGGCAACTATGCCTTGCTGCGGAGCATCGACCGTTTCGACTGCTCGCGCGGGTTCAAGTTCAGCA
>JACQVT010000735.1 GCA_016209665.1 Planctomycetota bacterium
ACCGTATCCAGTGGGCGGCGACCGCGGCGACGGTCTGCGGGGCGACGACCTGCTGCTCGGCCGCGTCCCAATCGAAGCTGGTGGCGGGGACCTGGCCGCGGACGGCTTCAAGGGCACGCTTGGCGCTCTGGAGCGAGTGGGGCAGGGTCTCGACGGGCCGATCGTCTGCGAGGGCGTCGATTATCAGAGGGACCGCGCGGGTGCAGCCCAGCAGGCCGAGCGAGTCGATGATCTGGGCCCGCACGTCCGGCTCGCAAGGAATGGCCAGGGCCTCCTCGAGCGATTCCTCGGCGAGGCTGCCGCCGAGGCGTCCCAGGGCGACGGCAACGCCCCAGCGCGGCGAGCTTCGGTCTTGCAGCCAGCCGGCGAGTCGCGGCACATAGCGGGCGGACTCGGAGCGCCAGGCGAGCGTGGTCGCGGCGGCGGCGGCGACGTCGGGCGAGGGGTCGCTCAACAACCCGAAGAGCCTCTCAGCCGCCTCTTCATCGTCGCAATAACGAAGCACGGTCACGCCGGCGTCGCGGACCTCGGGGCTGGGATGCTCGATGAGCGTCGAGACCGCGTGCAACGACTTGTTGCGGATCGAGGCGAGCCGGGTGACGTAGAACTCCCGCTGCTCACGTGATTCGGCCTGCGTGACCTGGTACGCCCACCACTGGGCCCGCAGCTCCCAACGGAAGACCATCACCAGCAGCCAGATCAGGGCCAACAGCAGCAGGATGACCACCAGCGGCCGGTTGACGACGATCCGGGACCGCTTGATCCCGAAGGCGGCGGCCGGGCCGCGGGCAGGTTCCGGTTGCTGGCTCATGGGGCAGCGCTCCGCGTGGATTCACCAGAAGAACAGACGCAGGACCGAGGCAGTTATTATCGTCGGCGGGTCCATTCGGTGCCAGCGTACTTGGTTCGCAGACTGGCGGCGAGGCCTAACTCGGCGGGGCTGAAGGTTCCCGGCGCCGCCTCGCCGCCGGCGATGGCCCGGGCGATGGCCGGCAGATGATCGTCGATCCGCAGGTCCGGGGCGAACTGGCGGACGGTGGCGCAGCTCCACTGGTCGAATCGGCAATCGAGCACCAGTGAGCCGTGCTGGAGTATCGCGTCGGCGGTGCGGCGCTGGGCACTGCCCATCAGCTTGCGTTCGCCGGCCAGGAGGTCAACACCGCAGTGCCGCTCGAAACAGAAGAACGGCCCGCGGTGCGACGGGGCCGCCCGCCCGACGCCAGTCACGTCGACGCAACCCCGGGTGACGGGCACGCCGCAGCGGGCGAGCAGGGCGGCGAAGATCGCGTGTACGTGCTCGTAGAGCAGGTTGCATCGCCCGTGAGCCACGCGCGGATGGTCCATTGGCAGGACGATCGAGTAGGTCAGCTCCTGATCGTGCAGAATGGCCCCGCCGCCGGTCTGTCGCCGGACCACGGCGAGGCTTCCCGCCGGTGGGGGCAGCCGGGCATAGTCCGCGTATTCCTGGAAGTAGCCCAACGAGATCGTCGGCGGGTCCCAGCGGTAGAACCGCAGTGTCGGCGGTGACTCGCCTCGGCCCACGAGGGTCAGGATAGCTTCGTCGCGGGCCATGTTGGTCGGGCCGTCGAGCGGCGGAGAGTGAATGACCCGAAGCGTGTGAACGTATGAACGTATGAAGGTATGAACGGGCGGTTCGTACTGGGCGGTTTCGCCATTCATGGCTGCTGCGACCGAGCCGAGGTGGGCCCGCGAACGGATTCCCGCGACGGCGGGTGTCTTCGTTCATACGTTCATACGTTCACACGCTTCTCCGCCGGCGCAACGTCCTCGACCTTGGTCCCCGTCTCGTCCGCCGGCCGCCAGCGCAGATCCGGCTTTCGGGCGGCGGTGACTTCGTCCAGCCGGTGTACGGGCATGGTCAGCGGGGCATAGTGCAGCAGGCCGGGACGGTTCTTCGCTTCGTCGGCGATGGCGAGCATGGCATCCACGAACTGGTCGAGCGCGGCGAGCGACTCGCACTCGGTGGGCTCGATCATCAGGCAGTGGGTGACGGGCCAGCTCATCGTTGGCGGATGGATCGAGTGGTCGATGAGCCGTTTGGCCACGTCCAGTTCGGTGACGCCGTGCTCGCGGAAGCCCGGCACGGTGATGAACTCGTGGGCGTAGGGCGGGGCGAACGGCATCTCGAAGGCGTGTTTCAGTCGGGCGGCGACGTAGTTGGCAGCCAGGACGGCCTTCTCGCTGACGTTGCGCAGGCCGTCGGGGCCGAGGGCGCGGATGTAGGCGTAGGCCCGAATCAACACGCCGACCTGTCCGTGGTACGAACGGACGCGGCCGATCGAGTTCGGTCCGGGCGGGGCCCACGCGTAGGTCCCGTCGTCGCGGCGGATGACCTGCGGGCCGGGCAGGAACTGGCGAAGATGCTCCGCCACCCCCACCGGGCCGGCCCCGGGGCCGCCGCAGCCGTGGGGCGTGCTGAACGTCTTGTGCGTGTTGTAGTGCATGACGTCCACGCCGAAATCGCCCGGCCGGGCGATGCCGAGGATCGCGTTCATGTTTGCCCCGTCGAGGTACAGGAGGGCGCCGTTGGCGTGCAGGATGTCGGCGATCTGGCGAATCTGGGGGTCGAACAGGCCGGTGGTGTTCGGGTTGGTGATCATCAGGGCGGCGGTGTGCTCGTCGACCTTGGCCCGCAGGTCCTCGAGGTCGACGCGGCCGTCGGTCCGCGACGCGACGGTCAGGGTGTGCCGCCCGCAAACGGCGCAGGTTGCGGGGTTTGTGCCGTGGGCCGAGTCGGGCGTCAAGACCTTCGGCCGGTCCTCGCCGCGGCTGCGGTGGTAGGCGGAGATGATCATCACGCCGGTCATCTCGCCGTGGGCTCCGGCACAGGGTTGCAGCGTGACCTCGGCAAGGCCGGCAATCTCGGCCAGGAACACCCGCAGGTGGTACAGCAACCCGAGGACACCCTGCACGTCGGCCTCGCCCTGGTACGGGTGCAGTGCGGTGAAGCCGGGCATTGCCGCCGCCCGCTCGTTGATCTTGGGGTTGTACTTCATCGTGCACGAGCCGAGCGGGTAGAAGTTGCCGTCGACGCTGAACAGCCGGTGGGCCAGCCGCGTGTAGTGCCGCACCAGGTCGAGTTCGCCGATCTCGGGGAGCGGCGGGGGGGCGGCGGCCAGCAACTCGCGGGGGATCACCTGCCCGGGGTCGACCGGCGGCACGTCGGTGCCGGGCAGCGAAACCGCACACAGGCCGGGCGTGCTCCGCTCGAAGATGAGCGGCTCGGGCGGCACCAGGCCGGCGCCGAGCAGCTCCTCGCAGTTGACGCGCTGTTCGCCCGGCCGAGGATCATCGGTTGATCGTGCGGGGTCTGTCATCGGCAGGTTGTCCTCCCGATTCCGCGGGTGTGCGGGGATAAACCCCGCGGCTCGTCGGCAATCTGGGTCGTCATAACGGTTTCGTCCACCAGTTCATGAAGCTGTCGGCGTCGTGCAGTTGGCGGCTCTGCAGATCGCGGATGAACACCGTCCCGATCGCCTTGGTTAATGCGGCCTGGATCCGCAACAGCTCCTTGGGACTGCAGTTGTTGTCCACGTGCACGGCCTTGGGCTTGACGGTCAGCCGGGCGTAGCCCAGGGCGGGGCCGACGTAGTCCACGGCACCCTCCGGCCCCGGCCGCGCGCCGGACACCGCCAGCAGGGCGGTCCGGACGGCGTCGGCATCGAGCGACAGGGCGGCCTGCACAATCAGCTTGTCCGCCGCCGCCGGCTCGACCGGGAACGTCGTTCCGGCGGCAGGATTCATCACAATCAGTTCAATGTCGTAACCCACGGTGCCGATCTCCTGACTCCCCGTCTTGCTCCTGTCTCCTGACTTGTGGCTCGCGACTCCTGTCTCTTTCTTGGCGCAACGCGCGGCGACAGAACCCGCGGCTCGTCAGGGTCTGGCAATTCCTCCGGGCAGGTGCAACCTCCTCGCCCGTAGGGCGTTCGAGTGTTGCCCGGAAGGATTACCAGCCCCGCTCGTTATACCTGCGACAGCGCCTCCACCAGGGCGTCGATCTCCTGGCGGGTCCGCTTTTCGGTGACCGCGACCAGGAACGAGTCCGCCAGTTCGCTGTACCATCGGCCCAGCTCGACGCCGGCGAGGATGCCCCGGCCGCGGCAATGGGCGATTACGTGGCGGACGTCCTTGCTGGTGCGGACGACGAACTCCTTGAAAAACGGGGCGTCGAACCGCAGCTCGTAGCCGTCCAGCTCGGCGATCCGCCCGGCCGCATAGTGCGACTTGTCGAGGCACAGCGATGCCACCTTGGCGGCCCCGCGGCGGCCGACCGCGCTCAGGTAGATCGCTACCCGCAAGGCGAGCAGCCCCTGGTTGGTGCAGATGTTGGAGGTCGCCTTGGCGCGCCGGATGTGCTGTTCGC
>JACQVT010000736.1 GCA_016209665.1 Planctomycetota bacterium
CGTGCAGGCGGCGGCCGACGGCGAGGCCACGGTCGAGATCAGCTACTTCACCAGCGGGCTGAGCTGGTCGGCCGACTACGTGGCGATCGCCGATCCGCCGGAAGCGAAAGTGGACATCACCGGGTTCGTGCGCGTGTTCAACCAATCGGGCGAGGAGTATGAGAACGCCCAGGTGCGGCTGGTCGTAGGCACGATCAATCTCGTCGAGGTGGTCGCGGAGCTGGCCCGGCGGCGGTACGGCGTCGCGGTCGACAAACTCAGCGACGAGCGGGCCAGCGAACTGAAGCGACAGGTCAATGCGTGGTTCTTCGGCTACATGGACATGGACGTCAACGCGCGGGGATTTGCGGAGGGTGCGCCGGTTACCCTGTACGCGGCCGATCTTGCCATGCTCGGCCGGCCCAAGGAGGTCGCCAAGGACAGCCTGGGCGAGTATTTCATCTACACGATCGAGGGCACGGAGACGATCCCCAACGGCTGGAGCAAGCGGCTGCGGTCGTTCGAGGGCCACAAGGTGCCGATGCGAGCCCAGTACCGCTACCGGCCGGCCGAATACGGCGACAAGCTCGTGCGGCTGTTCATCCTGACCAACAACGAGGAATCCAAGCTCGGCAAGACCCCCCTGCCCGACGGCGTCGCCCGCGTCTACCGCGGCAACGGCCGGGAGGGCCTGGCCTTCCTGGCGTCTCAGCCGCTCAAGTACGTGCCCATCGGCGACAAGATCGAGCTGAACCTCGGGCCCGACCCGCGGGTCATCCACGAATGGGTCCGGCTACGGGGCTGGCGTGACAACTTCTGGTTCCACCGCGCCGGCCTGAACGTCTACCGCCACCTGGACGGCCGGACCCGGCTGGAGGTCGACGACCAGATCGCCGGCTGGGAGGACCACGCCCGCTGCGCCGAACGAATCCGCAACTACAGCGGCCGGCCGATCGACGTCGAGATCCGCCGCAGTTTCCCCGGTCACGCCGTCTTCATCAGCCGCCTGCCCGCCACCCAGCACGACTACAACACCGTCGAGCTGACCGCGACCTGCCCGCCCGGCCGAGCCACCGAACTGACCTACCACCTCCAGACGCTCGAGGGCACGCTGGCCAAACAGCAGAACGTCACCCTCCAAACCGGCGACTGACGCTCCTGCGGCGGGATTGCCCGAACAGAGCCCCGAGCGCAAGCGAGCGGGTTGCTACCGGCACATACCGACCGCGTCGCCGGATCAACCCGTCGCTCGCGCTCCGGGCTCTGAAAAGGCACCCCGTTGCCAACCGGCGGACTTCGGATATGCTGGATGTCCCGGCCGTCGCGGGGCCGGGTTCGGCTCATTGGGTGTCGATGTATGAAGCCACGCAAGGTGGTCCTGGTCAACACCAACGACATGCGGCCGCCGGTCTCGCCGATCGGACTCGATTATGTCGGCGACTGGCTGGCCGAAATGGACTATGACGTCCGGCTGGTTGACTTGGCGTTCGCCTCCGACCCCGCCGCCGAGATCACCGACGCGCTGGCCGACGGCGAGCCCATCGCGGTCGGGGTCACCCTCCGCAACACCGATGATTGTTTCTGGCCGAGCGCGGCATGGTTCGTGCCCCACCTGAAGCGGCACCTCGACCTCATCCGCTCGCACACCACGGCCCCGATCGTCCTCGGCGGCTGCGGGTTCAGCATCTTCCCGGCCGAGATCATGAAGGCCTGCGACGTCGAACTGGGCATCGTCGGCGACGGCGAGGAGACCTTCGCCCAGCTCGTCGAGTGCCTCGACAAAGGCCGCGACTACTCCCGGCTGCCCCGCCTGGCCCGCCGCGACCCCCAGGGGCGGATCACCATCAATCCGCACCACTACGACGCGGTCATCGACGTCCCGTCCAGCCGGGGCACGATCGACAATGCCCGCTACTTCCGCGAGGGGGCGATGGGCAACCTCGAGACCAAGCGGGGCTGCCCCTCCAAATGCCTCTACTGCGCCGACCCGATCGCCAAGGGCAGCGTGATCCGCCTCCGCCCGCCCGACCAGGTGGCCGACGAGGTCGAGGCCCTGCTCGACCAGGGCGTGGACGTGCTGCACCTGTGCGACGCCGAGTTCAACCTGCCCCCGCAGCACGCGACGGCGGTCTGCAAGGAGCTGAACGCCCGCTGCCTGGGCGAACAGGTGCGATGGTACTGCTATGCATCGGTCCACCCCTTCGACGGCGGCCTCGCCGAGGCGATGCGGCAAGCAGGCTGCGTGGGGATCAACTTCGGCGTGGACAGCGGATGCGACCGGATGCTCGCCGTCCTCAAGCGGTCGTACCGTCGCGACGCCATCGCCGACGCCGTGGCGGCCTGCCGCCAGGCCGGCATCACCGTCATGCTCGACCTGCTCATCGGCGGCCCCGGCGAGGACGAAGCCTCCGTCCGCGAGTCCATCGAGTTCGCCAAGACCGTCAACCCCGACCGGGTCGGCGCCCCCGTGGGCGTGCGGGTCTATCCCCGGACGCCGTTGGAGCGCCTGGTGAAATCCGAGGGACCGATGGCCGCCAACCCCAACCTCCACGGCCAGCGCGGGCAGAACGACAACCTCCTCGCCCCCGTCTTCTACATCGATCATCGCCTCGGCGACGATCCGGCCGGGCTGGTAACCCACCTGATCGCCGGCGACCAGCGATTCTTCCCACCCCCACGAACGCAGGGCACGGCGAACTATAACTACAACAATCACGACATCTTGCAGAAGGCGATCCTGGCCGGCGAACGCGGTGCATTTTGGGACATTCTCCGTCGATTGCAGGATGCCCCCGACCCGGATCTCGCCTGACTTCTTGGGGGGCGGGCATCCTTGCCCGCCTCTGTTGCCGGATGCCCCTGACCTGGACCTTGCCTAACCTTGAATCGGGCGACCGAGTCTGTATTCATGGCCGTCTTGCCGGAGAACGGCCACGACCTTGAGCGCCGCGCACGTTGATCGGCGCCGGCCGCCCACTCGGGGCAGGAGATGACTCGATGAACCCTCCACTGCCGGGTCGACCATGTCTCTTTGCTGTGCTGGCTCTCGCGTGCGTCGCGTCTATGTCCGCCCTGGCCCAGACGACACAGCCGGCGGCCAACCTGCCCGACGGGTTCCGCGCGCACGTGGTGGCCGTGGACGGCGGCTGGGTCGACTGGACCCGCGGGCTCGTGATCGCCGAAGGTCTCGGCCGAGCAAAGGGCACCGGCGCCCAGCAACGCCTGATGGCCCAGCGGGCGGCGGAGGTCGTGGCCGTCCGCAACGCCTTGGCGGCGGTCAACGACGTCCGCATCGACGCCGACGGCCGGGTGGCCGGCATCCGTGCCGGCAGTGTCCGGGTGCAGGGGGTCGTCCGCGGCCAGCGAGTCACACGATCGCAGTGGTCGCCCGACGCCAAGCCGCCCGAGGCTCGGGCCACCATCGAGGTGCCGGTGTGGGGTATCGCCGGCGTGGCCACCACCTTTTGGCGAACGCGGCAAGTCCAGTCTCTCTACGGCAAGACACACCGCATCGAGCTGACTGCGGCGCCGGCCCCCACATCCGACGCCCTCGTCGTGCTCGATGCCCGGGGACACGTGGTATCAGAGTGTCTGTTTCCGGCGGTCGTCGACTCGCAAGGCCGAATGCTGTACGACATCGCGACGCTCCCGCCGCCGGTGGCCCGTGACGTGGCCGTGGCCCGATACCTCGAGTCCAATCTGACGTTCGAGCACCTGCGAGACGCCGACTCAACAGACTCGTCGACCGGGACGACGACGCAACCCGACTCCTCGGCGTACACCCGCAACGTTCCCGGCCGTCAGCGAATTGTCGTCAAAGTGATCGACGTGACCGGCCCGCACCACACCGACCTCGTTCTCGCCCCCGCCGACGCCGATCGTCTGGCCGCCTCACCCGAGGCTGTGGCCGCTCTGCGCCAGGCTCAAGTCGTGATTGTCGTCGACCGGGCCCAATCGCGATAATCGAACTCCGGGAGTCCAGATTCGGGTCTCTCGACGAGCCGCGGGGTTCATCTCCGCGCATTCGACCATCCTGCATGGAACCAACCTGGGGCAAATCACGGATTCCCCTCGGTGGAATTGTAGTCACATCGGTGCATCCATCCGGACGCCTGCCGACGGAACCGAAGATCACGGATGCATTGTGAAACCCTCACGCGGCGGCTTGCCAGACACAACGCGCGTTCCTACGATGCCTGACGTCCGATGAACGCAGACGCAAGCCAGCGCGAGATCCTCGAAAGCCTCCGGTGGCCTGATCGCGGGCGACGGCTGCGGGAGCAGGCCCGACTTGCCCAGGCCATGACCCCGGCCGAGCGTCTTGCCCGGGTGGCCGGCTTGACACGCCTGTGCCTCGAATTAGCGGCCGCGGCGGGCAACCTGGAGGCGACGAAGCGGTACCGGACGTGGCGCGAGACGCAATGGCGACAGAGCATGCGCGAGGCTATTGAATTGTATGAGCGCAGACAACGTGGGCAACGATGAGTCGGTCGTTGCGGCTTTGCTCGCCGTGGCCGACGTCCTCGAGGCCGAGGGCAGCCCTTACGCCGTGATAGGTGCCCTGGCCGCGGCGCAACACGGTCTGATCCGAGCCACCCAGGATGTCGACCTTCTCGTGGCGGTCCCGGCCGTGCGTCTGCCGGCACTGCTCGCGAAACTCGAGCAATCGGGATGTCAGATCGATCAGGCCCGAGTCATCCGGGAGTGGACTTCCGAACACTTGACACAGTTCCGCTATCGCGACGTTCCGATCGACTGGCTGGAACCGGTTATCCCGCTGTTCCAGCTTGTCCTCGACCGGGCGACGACTCGGGACGTCCTTGGACATCCGGTACGCTTCGCGGACGCCGATGGTGTGGTCCTGATGAAGCTGGTAGCTTTTCGCCCCGGGGATCGGCAGGACGTGGACGCCCTGGCATTGGCGTGCCGGGACGTCGATTGGACCTTCGTTCGAGGCCAACTCGAGTCCGTGTTCGGTCCTGACGACGAACGGTTGGCCTGGCTGCGGGCCAACATTCCCAGTTGAGCGGATCTGCCGCTCTCCCGCTCGTCAAGCAACGCCTTAAGCACTTGATCCGCGGGTTCGGGCCATGCCACTTCCGATGATAGGCGGCGATGGGATTCGAACCCATGAATAACGGATTTGCAATCCGTCCCCTTGGTCCACTTGGGTACGCCGCCGAAGCGTTGGCCAGCTCCGAGCCATCCGCGCCGCCAACACTCACAGTATACTCCGTCCTCGGCCACAACCCAAGGGCGCGAATCCTGGGTCCCGACCGATGAACGGCGGGGCGCGACAACCGCCGGCACCGTGGAGTTGAGTTGCCCCAACCCGCCGGTCTAGGCCTCGATCATCTCCAGGCGGCGAAGGGCTTCGCGCTTCCGCAGGCCGCGCACATCGGCGAGGGCAGCCAGCATGGCCTCCCGCGGACGGGCTTTGCCGGATTCCCAGTTGTAGATGGTCAGGCCGGACACGCCGACCAGCTTGCCGTAATCCAGGGCCGACAGGCCAAGCTTCTCGCGGTGGGCCTTGACCCAGCGGGGCGAGAAACGCACCTGCTCGGCCTCCTTCGACTTGCCCGGACGGATCGAGGCCCGGCGCTTCTCCTGGGCCTCGAGGTACGCCACCCGGCGAACGAGATCGGCCACGCTACGCTTCAACGCCGCCAGATCGCGGCGGTGTCGGGCGGCCGCCTTGCGGGCGATGCTCACCTCGCCTTTCGTCGCTTTGCGGGCAACACGCTGCATCTCTTCCTTCAACGCTACGGCAAATCGGGCCATCACCATTACTCCTTGTCAATGCTTGCGGGCAACTTTCTCCGAAAGGAGTGCCATCAAGCAAAACGCCTATTATCCGCGCACGCGCCATCAACGCAAGAGCGCACCGATTGCGGCATGGCGAACGGTGCAAGCATCATCCGGCAGTCGTGCCGAACAGGCCGCACGCCGCTTTTTGAGGCCGAACAGGCGAAAAGGAGGCCCAACAAGGTCGGATCATGTCCCCCGACGGATACCCGACCGGCGAGCGGACGACCTAATCAGGCCAGGATATCTTCTCGGTAAGCACGGAGTACAGGACCGTCTTGTTGCCGGTGTACTCGTGGATCGCCTCGTCGAGGCCGAGGTCCGTGCCGATGCCGCTCATTTTATAGCCGTTCATCGGCGTGTTGGCCCGGAACCAACCCCCGCCGTTGATCGCGATCTTGCCCGCCCGTAGCCGCCGGGCCAGACGCAGGGCCCGGCCGCCGTCGCTGGTCCACACGTTGGCCATCAGGCCATAGGGTGAATCGTTGGCCACGCGGACAGCCTCGTCCTCATCGTCGAAGCTGAGCACGCTGAGCACAGGACCGAAAACCTCCTCGCGAGCGATGGTCATCTCGGGGGTGACGCGGTCGAAGATCGTCGGTTGGTAGTACAAACCCTTGGCGAACTCCGGACCCGCGGGCCGCTGCCCGCCGATCACGAGTTCGGCCCGCTCGCCTCGGGCCTGTTCGACGTAACGTTCGATCGTCCGCAGGTGCGACTCGACGGCCACGCAGCCCAGGTGGTTGCGCTCGTCGGTGGGGTCGCCCTGCCGCAGCGCCTTGGTCTTAACGATCAGGCGGTCCATCAACTCATCGTGCTGCTTGCGGTGCACGAACAGCCGCGACGCCGCCACGCACACCTGCCCCATGCAGCAGAAGATGCCGGTCAAGGCCCCGTTGACCACGTGTTCCAGCGGGGCGTCGGGGAACACGATGTTCGGCGTCTTTCCGCCCAATTCGAGGGTAACGCTCTTGATGCCCGCCTTGGCGGATTCCATGATCTGGCGACCGGTCTCCAGCCGGCCGGTGAAACTGATTTTGTCCACGCCGGGATGGCCCGTGAGAGCGTTGCCGATCTCGGGCCCCAGGCCGTTGATCACGTTGAAAACCCCGGGCGGAAGGCCGACCTCCTCGGCCATCTCGGCCAGCATGAGGGCCGTCAGCGGGGCCAGTTCCGACGGTTTGAACACCATGCAGTTCCCGCAGGCCAGGGCGGGGCCGATCTTGATCACCGCGTTGAGCAGCGGATAGTTCCACGGCACGATCGACGCGACGACGCCCAGCGGCTCGCGAATCTGGAACATCACGCACTCGGGGTTGGTGCCGTGGCAGCGACCGGCAATCTTGTCGGCCAGGCCGCCGTAGCTCTCCAGCAGCTCGATGGCGGCCGGCACGTCGAAGCCGCGGCTGTCGCGGATCGGCTTACCGATGTTTAGCGTGTCGGTCATCGCCAAGTCCTCGCCGTGCTTGCGTACGAGGTCAGCCAGCCGCCACAGGTAACGGCCGCGGGCCAGCGGATCGAGCCGCGGCCACGGCCCCTCGTCGAACGCCCGCCGGGCCGCTCGCACCGCCCGGTCGACGTCATCAGCGTCGGCCAGGGCCACCCGGCCGAGTTCCTCCCCGTTGGCCGGGTTGACCACCGGCAGCGTCCTGCCGCTGGCGGAATCGGTCCATTTGCCGTCGATGTACATCTTGCCGGGCCAACTCGTTCTCATGATGATCTCCCGAACTTGAGTACCGTGAGGCCTTTCGATGGCGGATATGCTAGCCGCGACCGGGCCGCCGGCTCAAGCCACCCTGTGGATGGCCCACGTCTTTGGCGTGTGGCCCGCGTCTTTGAGACGCGGGGGAGCCGAAGACGATTCGCGGGCAGTTCCTGGAACGACTCTTCGACCCCCCCAGGTCCAAGAAGGACCCGGGCCACCCCTACCAGGCGCCCGCGAGGACAGACCTGGTGGCGCCGGTTTTGACAAAAGCCGCCGGTCGGGTAGAACTGCGGTGCACGTTTCGGGCCTTGGAGCCTATCCCGGTGGGGATTTGTGGCACCGGCGTCCCGCCGGTGCAGCACAGGCCAGACGTCTGTGCCACACCTACTGGAATAGATTCTTAGCAGCGAATCCAGTGCCGGGGCACAGGCATGAGCGAGGCGGAGTTCGTACCGGTAGCCGAGGACGCAGCGCCACCGCGCGCGGAGGCGGCCCGGCTGCGCGACGTGTCCGCCGACCAGTGGCGGGCGGGTGTGGCGGCGTGGCTCGGCTGGACGTTCGACGGCCTGGACATGCATCTCTACACCCTGGTGGCCCTGCCGTTTGTCGCGGAACTGCTGCACGCCTCGCTCACGGACGATGCCGTCGGGCGGTACAGTTCCTGGATTCAGGCGGCGTTCCTGTTCGGCTGGGCCCTCGGCGGCGGCCTGTTCGGGCGGGTGGGCGACCGGCTGGGCCGAACCCGGACCCTCATGCTCACCATCCTGACCTACGCGGTGTTCACGGGCTTGTCGTTCTTCGCCCAGGCCTGGTGGCACCTCTTCATCTTCCGGTTCCTGGCCGCCCTGGGCATCGGCGGCGAATGGGCGGTCGGAGCATCGCTCCTGTCCGAGACCTGGCCGCGTCGGTGGCGGCCCTGGATCGCCGGAGTCCTGCAGAGCGGCGTGAACGTCGGCGTGCTGTTCGCCAGCCTCATCTACTTCGTGTTGAGCCTGGCCGACATGCCCAACCGCAGCGTGTTCCTCGTCGGGGTCCTGCCGGCGCTGCTGGTGGTGTGGATCCGGCGGGCCGTGCCGGAGTCGGCGGAGTGGCACGCCGCTCGGCTGGCCAGCCAAACCGGGGCCGGCTCGCAACCCGTCGTCCCCGGCATCCGCGACCTTTTTCGCGGGCCGATCCGGCGGACCACAATGCTCACCATCGCCGTCTGCGCCCTGTCGCTCAACGCCCACTGGGCGTTCATGTTCTGGAGCCTGCAACATCTCCGCAATCTGCCCGACCTCCGCGGCCGGACCGACATCGGGCAACTGGTGAGCTTGGTCCTGACACTGCTCATGCTCACCGCCATCGTCGGCAACTTCCTCTGCGCGCTCCTGGCCCGGCGATGGGGCTACCGACGGGTGATCGTCCTCGGGTGTGTCTCCTACTTCGCCGTGATGGCCATCTGCTATGGTGTGCCGCGGGCCCACGGCAGCCTGTGGTGGTTCCTGGCGGCTCTGGGCACCTGTTCGGGCCTGTTCGCACTCTTCACCATGTACCTGCCCCCGCTGTTCCCCACCCTGCTGCGAACGACGGGGGCGGGCTTCTGCTACAACATCGGCCGGGTCGTGGCCGGCTTTGGGACGGTCTTCTTCGGACTCTTCTCGCAGGTCGGCGATTTCCGCCTCGCGATGTTCTACGCGAGCTTCCTCTTCATTCCCGCCGCCGGCGCCGCATGGTTCTTGCCGGAGCTGTCCGACGAAGCCCCTGCGACCCCCCAGATCTGAGAGAGCGAAACCACCCGGTGTCCTGCCGCCCGGGCTATAATCGCGGAGCATGGCGGAGACTCCGACAAGCACTGCCGCGGCCGACAACCGCCCCACCGTGGGCCTGTACGTCCACGTCCCGTTCTGCACGGTCAAGTGC
>JACQVT010000773.1 GCA_016209665.1 Planctomycetota bacterium
CTGCATGATTGCCCGTTTCGATGGGGAGCAAGAAGCCTCATTGAACGATGCCGTCCGGGACCCACGCCAGCCTCGCGATTCTGATGCCCTGCAAGTCGGGCAGCAGGGCCGCGATGTACCACTGCCCCTCATGTATGACGATCTCCGGCGCCGCCACCTCGATGAGGCAGACGAACTTGTCGTCGGTGTCCACGCCGAAATCCATCGGGTCCTTGGATCGGTACACGCTGGTCGTCGGCGGCCCGCCGTAGCGCTGCGTGCGGAACAGATAGTAATATCCGCTGTGGAACACGACGTGCGGACATTCCGCCGAGCCGCCGCCCGTGCCGGTCATGCCGCCGCGGGCAACCACCTTCGGCTCGCTCCACGTCCGCAGATCGTGCGACGTTCGGCAATAGTCCGCCCCCACGCCCTCCCCCGACGCGGTGTAATAACAGTACCAGGTCATGGGATCCGAGCGGACGACGGTGGCCATGGCGTCGCGGGTGTTGGCCTTGTCGCCCTCGCTGAACATCCCGGCCTCACCGTTCGGCATCAGCCACCGCTCGAAGGTCTTGCCGTTCAGGCTGCAGGCCAGGCAGATGTTCACCCAGTCGCCGTAGAACAGGTAGTACGTGTCGCCTTCCCGCACGACGTGCGGCGCTTGCAGCCCGCCGGGCGTTTCGCCATATTGAGGATCGGCCCGCATCTTGATGCCCATCGGTTTCCAGTCGCGGTCCGTGAGTCTGGCCCCCTCCCAGCCGTAAAACAGCCGCGTGTTGCCCTCGCATTTCGTGCCGCGGATGCACGACCACAACTGCCAGGTGCCGTCGGCCGCCTGCCAGACCGCAAAGTCCACCGGCTGCTGGCCGCCTCTGCGATCGCCCGGCCGCGGACCGTTCAACTCGCCCAGGTCCGGGTTGCCGGCCACCGTCCACCAGGGCCCTTGAACGCGGGGCATCATGGGAACCGAGGTCCCCGCACAACCGGCGAGCATCACGATCAACAACAGGCCTGCACGATGCATGAACGTCACCATGAGGGTTCTTCCTTCCGACCGCAAGGACCGAGGCGACTTGTTGCCGTCCGGTTTCGATGGGTGCCCCACGTCTTGAAACGTTGGGGGAGCCGAAGAACGAACGTCGCGGAATCATCGTTTCCCCCACCTCCAGAGGAGGTGGGCCACCCGCCCGTGTGGGACCGGCTTCCAGCCGGTCGGCTTTCAGGGTTTAAGATGCACAGTTAGCCGCCGCTCACGAGTTGGATCGTGACTTCCGCCGCGTTCACGGCCGGCAGCCGGACGACGGTCACGCCGGCCTGCGGGTCACAGCACCAGGCCGCCTCGTCGGGTTTTAACTGCGTCTCACTCTCGCGGCGGGGCAGAACCGTGCCGCCGCCAAGCCGCACCTGAACCGGATCTGCGAAGGTCTTGACCCGCAGCACGTAGCTGCGCTTGGGTCCCTGAAGACCGAAACGAACGTCGGAGCGGTCCAGGTAGCCCCCTGCCTTGCGGCAGTGGAACATGGTATCGCCGGCCTGTTCCAGGTATTCCCGTTCCGCCGAGCCCGACGGATAGACCAGCACCGTCAGCGCCCCGGCGGAATGCTCGGTCCCGTGTCCGGTCCAGTTCTTCTTGACCTCCATCGGGATGATGGCCCCGGCACGAATGAGCAACGGGATGCGGTCCAGCGGGGCGGCATAATCGATCTCGTCCCCGGCCTTGTACACCTTGCTTTCATCCCAGTAATCAATCCATTCGTCACCCTCCGGGAACGTCACCCGCCGTCTCGTCTCGTCGCGGTAAACCGGCGCCACCAGGAAATCCGGCCCGAACAGGTACTGCAAGTCGCCCCGCGTGCGCCGGATGATCGGCCTTCCCGTCCGATGGGCGCGGATGGCGGCACTGTAGATGTACGGGATCAGCTCGTTGTGCAACCGGGTATAGTACTTGAAAACCCGCGTCGTCGTCTCCCCGTGGTCCCACGGATTGCTCAAGTCCCCGTAACAGAACGTGAAATGCACCGGACAGAAGGCGTTGAACTGCACCTCCCGACAGACGAAGGCCTCGCTGGGCTTGTCGCCCCGGGGCGACTGCGTGCCGGAGACAAAGGGCGTGCCTGCCTCGGAGGATCGGATCACCTGCCGGACTGCATACTCGATCCCCTTGTCGGAGAAATCGTTCTTGGTGTCGATGGCCCAGACGAGCAGCGTCACGTCGGCCACGTCCGGGGCCGACCGCGACATCATCATCGCCTCATCGCCCTTCTTCTCGCGCAGGTAGCCGAACGTATCGCGGACATAGTCCACCTGCCCGCCGTGATCGAGCACGAACCCGTCCACGCCCATGTCCAGCACCTTGTCCATCATCCGGTGCCACCACTCCAGGGCCTTCGGATTGGCGTAATTGACGGTCTTGCCCGCCCCGCGATGCCAGACTCTCATGTTGTCGCTGAGAAATCCGTTCCGCTCGGCGAACGCGAAGACCGGGGCCTCCCGCTCGCCCTGGCCCTCGAACCGGCCGATGCCCCAGGCGGTGCCGTTGTTGATCTGGTTGGTGATCCACACCGACAGCCTGATCCCCTTGCCGTGCAGCGTGTCGATCAGGCTCTGACCGGTGTGGGGCGGCGGCGTGGTCGAGCCGCACCGGGGATCGTTAGGGTCCCCCATGTAGGGATGCTCGCCGGGGGCGCCGAAATCGTAGAGCGTGCCCACGGTTTCCGGGTGCAGCTTGGAATGCAGAACCTTGGCCGAGGCGAACTCGAACAGGTTGTGCCCGACCGCCCACGGGGCATCGATGTGAATCACCTGGCAGGGCACATCGTTCTGCTCCATCCAGGCCACGTCATTCAGGATGTCCTGCCGCCCCTTGAACTCGTCCTTGGACTTGATGTGTCCGAATGCCCATCGCGGCGGCAGCGGCGGCCGAACCGTCGGCCCACTCGCCGTCGCCCGTCTGCGCGGCGCTCGACCCGCGCCCGCCTCTTCCGCAGCAGGCTGAGCCATCGCCGAACCAACCGTGGCTAACACAGTGAGCGTGCCGACCAAGGTCAGGCTAACGAATACCACCCTTGGGGTCCGTTGCTGCATCGCTCGCGAACTCCTCTGTGAGCGTGCCGATCACCGATCCGGCACCGTCGTGGATCGAGCCAGGCGAAAATGGCCGAGCGGGTGTGACCCACGTCCCTTCCCCTTGCCTGTCCTGGGGAGCCCTCATCGCGGCCGCGGAAGGCGACGGCGGGAGAAGCCCGCCTTGCCCAGCCCGCCGGGCGGGAAAGCACTTTCCGGGCCGACCGGTTTTCGATAGCATCGCCGATTGTAGGGCGTGGCAATCGTATGTCAACCGCCGGCCCATCTGCCCCACCGGTGAACTCAGGCCGGGCCTGAGGCAGGCTCATTCCTTCGCAGCCGGGTCGGGCAGCTTGCGGAAGAACCGCAGATGCGTCTCGTTCATCCGACACTTTTCGAGCAGGCCAACATAGCTCACGTGCAGCCCTCGCGCGACCTCGTAGCGGGCCGCGTAGAGGTTCCGACCGCAGGCAGGATCGGCATCCAGGTCATACAGCTCCGGGGTCGGCGGGGACTCGTCGGCAGGGACGGTGGTGGTCTGCCGTCGGCGGCCGACCCGATCGGTCTGAGCGCCGTAGACCAGCATCCAGCGTCCGTCGCAGATCGAGCTGCGGTCGGCCGGGTCCGGGGTTCGCAGGCGGGCGTGCGAGAGGGTGGGCGAGGAGACAACGATCCTGACCGCGGCGGGATCGGCCCGACCCTGCAATGCGGCCGTCAGCGATGGGCTCTGCACTTGATCGGGAATGGGCACGCCCAGGAATTCGAGAATGGTTGGCATGAGGTTCACCGGCTGGGCCAGCAGATTCAACCGGGTGCCCGGCCTACCACCGGGATACGACAGGATCATCGGGATGCGGCTGATCTCCGGATAGAGAGGCAGCGACTGGCGGCCGCTGTCGCGGATACAGAGCTTGCCGATGAATCCGTGCTCCCCGAGAAGAAAGCCGTGGTCCGAGGCGACGATGACCAGCGTGTCGCCGAGCAGCCCCAGCGTCTCGACGGTCTCGATCAGGTGACCGATCCAGCGGTCGACGAGGCTGACCTCGGCCGCATACAGTGCCCGGCAGTGCTTCAGTTCGGCTTCGGTCAGAAAGTCCCGCCATCGGTCGTAGCGAGGATAGATGACCTCCTGGCCCGTGTAGCCGGGATCGTACCGGTCGACGTACTGTCTGGGCGGATCCCACGGCTCATGGGGGTCGAACGTGTCCACGTAGAGGAAGAACGGATCGTGGGTCTTGCGGCCTCTCAACCAGTCGGCGGCGGCCCGCATGGTCTGGGCGACGAAATAGTCCTCTTCGCCCCGGCGGTCGTGCACGTTGCGAAGGTAGTTGGTGACGACACGAGGGCCGCTGCGAAGCTTGTTCACGTCGCAGGGGAACTTCGGTTCGGCCGGCTCGCTCTTGAACTTTTCGCCCTCCTGGCCGCGGATCAGGTGCGTGGCCTCGAAGCCGCGCTGGTAGTTCATCTCGCCCGCGAACGGATGGCGCGTATCCGCGATCAGCGCGGTGCGGATGCCGGCCCGGGCGAGCGTCTCCTGGAGGGTGACGGCATCCGGATCGATGGGCGCCCACGGTTTGTACGTGAACGTGTATCGGCCGGTCAGCACGTCGTTTCGGCACGGCACGGTTGGGAACGACGACACGTAGGCCTGGTCCAGCACCACCGATTTACCGGAGAATTTGTCCAGGTGCGGCGTCTTGACCCACGTGGAGCCGTAGCAGCCCAGGGCGTCGCGGCGCAGCGTGTCGGAGACGATCAGAATCACGTTGCGGACGGCTCCGCCCTCCGGCCCGGAGGCGGCCAGAGCCCTGGGACGAGCGAGCGATGCCGAGCCGATCAAGGCCGCGCTGCCGGCCAGGAAGTCTCGACGCGTGAGTGCGTGGATGGGAGGTGTTGACCCGGACACGAGAAGCCTCCGTATAAAGCAAGGTTCGCTTCAGCCTCACGAATGAAGGAGGACACAGGTTCATGTTGCCACTGACGCTGACCGCGGCCGCACTTCTGCTCGCCCCAGCGAGCCGTCCGCAGACGCAGCCGGCGACCGCGCCGGTGGAGCTGCGGGGTGCCGCCCCGTTTCGCGGATGGATCGATTATCCGAGCAGCGACGGGCTGACCATTCATGCGTACCTCCGCAAGCCCGGGGGCGCGGGGCCGTTCAAACTCTTCGTGTACATCCCGGGCGGGGGCAAGGGCGCACCCATCGTCGCCCAGGACAGCACGCTCGAGAGTCTCGGCCGGTACGAGCCGTTCCTCAAGGCCGGCTACATCGTTTTGGTGCCGGCCTACCGTGGTGCCGCGGGGTTCGGGCCCGCATACCAGGCGGCCTTCGACTACGCCGGCCGTGAGGTGGACGACGTCGCCGAGGCCGTCCTCCTGCTCACTCGTAGCGGCCTGATCGACGAGCGACACGTCTACCTCTCCGGCGTGAGCCACGGGGCCAAAATCAGCGTGATCATCGCCGAGCGGTACCGCCTGGCCACCGCCATCGCCCCCATCGCGGGCGATTACGACATTGCCAGCGCCGTGGCCGGCATCAAGGTTCCCGGCTACTGCAATGCCCTCCTGCCGCCTGCCCGCGTGCCGGTCATGCGCGAGTCGATCCTCAAGCAGCATCCCGGCCTGAGCGACGAACAGATGGTCGCCGAGGCCCGCCGCCGCGACCCGCTCCTCAATGTGCGAGACATCGCCTGCCCGGTGTTTCTGATCACCGGCGGGCAGGACCACGTGGTCGGGCATTACGTCGCCGCCCGCATGAAACAGGAACTCGCGCGGCAGCACAAGACGTTCATCGACAAACTGTACCGCGGACCGGGCAGCCATCACGGCCTTCCGACCGCGGACGGGCCGGCGGCGGACGAACTCTGGCAAGACCTCCTGGCCTTCTGCGAGAACCGCCCGGTCGCCGGCACCGGGACCATCCCGCTGGCGGCCCTCGAGCCGGACTATCCCCATCCTCGCAGGCCTCCGCAACGACGCTGCTCCGATCGCTCGCCCGCCGCCACCGCACGGGACTGACATCGTCCCCCGCCCCGACTGCCAACCGCCCCTCGGCCAGCCATCCTAACGCCTGAGGGAGCGCTTGGCAAACGATTGACAAAGACGGGTCCAGCCTCTACCTTATCCTGATCGGTGGTTCCGGTGGGGGGCAGGGAGGGTAAGCCCGTGCTGCGTTGGCTCCCGGCTGTTCTTTGGGCCTCTACGCCCGTCTTGTTGGCGGCGCCGGCCGCTCCCAGGCCGCACATCCTGTTCATCGTGGCCGACGACCTAGGTTGGCACGATGTCGGGTTTCACGGCAGTGAGATCAAGACCCCTCGCCTGGATGCCTTGGCCAAGGCCGGAACGGAGTTGAACCAGTTCTACGTCCAGCCGGTCTGCTCGCCCACCCGGGCCGCGCTGATGACCGGGCGCTATCCGATCCGTTACGGCTTCCAAGTCGGCGTCGTGCGGCCGTGGGACAAGCACGGCCTGCCTCTGGAGGAACGAACGCTCGCCCAGGCCCTCAAGCAGGCCGGTTACAAGACGGCGATCACCGGCAAGTGGCATCTCGGCCACCACGAGCGGGCCTACCTGCCCACACGTCGCGGGTTCGACCACCAGTACGGCCACTACAACGGCGCCCTCGACTATTTCACGCACGAGCGCAATCGCGGCCTGGACTGGCAGCGCGACGATCAGACGCTTCGGGAGGAAGGCTACACGACGGAGTTGATCGCCCGCGAGGCGGTGCGTCTCATCGGCGAACACGATCCCGCCCAGCCGCTGTTCCTGTACGTGCCGTTCAACGCGCCGCACGCGGTGCTCCAGGCCCTGCCGCGATATCTGGATCAGTACCGCCACATTCAGCCGCCCAAGCGAGCCAAATATGCGGCCATGGTGACCTGCCTGGACGACGCCGTCGGGCACATCGTCGAGGCCCTCGACAATCGGGGCATGAGGGACAACACGCTCGTCTTCTTTTCGAGCGACAACGGCGGGGAGCTGACGGTCGGAGGAGCTGACAACGACCCGCTCCGCGGAGCCAAGGGCAGTGTGTACGAAGGCGGCGTGCGGGTGCCGGCGTTCGTGTGCTGGCCGGGGAAGGTTCGGTCCGGGGTCAATGTCGATCAGCCGTTGCACATGGTCGACTGGTACCCAACGCTGCTGCGTCTGGCCGGAGCGACTCTTCACCAACCGCTGCCGCTCGACGGACTGGATGTCTGGCCGACAATCGCCGAGGGCAAGCCCACGCCGCACGAGGAGATCCTTCACAACGTCGAGCCGCAAGGCGGCGCGCTTCGTCGGGGCGACTGGAAGCTGGTCTACCGCAAAGCGGCTCAGGGCCGACCGGAGAACATCGAACTGTTCAACATCCCGGCCGACCCGAGTGAGAAGCACAACCTCGCCGGCGAGAACCCTCAGAAGGCCAGTGAATTGAAGGAGCGGCTGGAAGCCTACGCCACCCAGGCCAGGCCGCCGGTCCTGGATCCCGGGCCGCGGGCGCCGGAGGGTTTTGAGCCCCCCAAGGTGTGGGTGCCGGTGAAGTGATCCGTGGGGCGTTTTGCGCATTGCGCGGGGATAAAGCCCGCGGCTCGTCGGTGACACCCATGAGCCCAATAACGAACGTTCTACCGGTCGAACGAGTGACGGAGCCACCGCGGCACCACTTCTTCGGCTACTACGACAAGCCGTGCTGGAACCGGAGCGGACGATACATCCTGGCCCAGGAAAGCAGCTTCGCGGACCGGGATCCGAGCGGCCGCGACCCGCTGCTCATCGGCGTGATCGACACGCAGCAGCACAACAAGTTCATCCCGCTGGCTCCGACGCTCGCCTGGAACTGGCAACAAGGCTGCCTGCTGCGATGGACGTCGCACGAGCCCGAGTACCTGTTCATGTTCAACGATTTCCGCCAGGACCATTACGTCTGCGTGCAGTGGAACATGGGCACCGGCCGCACCTCGACGCTGCCCTGGCCGGTCTACGACATCACCGCGGACGGCAGCCGTGGCGTCACCGGCAACTTCGCCCGGGTGAACGACACCCGGCCGGGATACGGCTATGCCTGCTTGCCCGATCCGTTCGGCGATCAACTCAATCCGCGCGACGACCGCCTGTACGGCCTGGACCTGCGAGCCGGCACGCATCGTCTGATCTTCAGCCTCGCCGACGCGCTGGAGGTGGGCAAAATCCGGCCCGACCCGGGCCACAAGGCCTGGTTCAACCACATGACCTACAACCCGAGCGGCACGCGGATGCTGGCCTTTCACCGCTGGGCGCCGGGCGCTGCTCCCGGCCAGGCCGGCTTCAAGTCGCGCCTGCTCACGCTCGCCACCGACGGGTCCCGCGCGGTCGCCCTGCTGGAAGGCATGAGGGGAAACCTCCGCTGGTGAATCGTCGGACTGCTGTTTGCCGCCACGGCCCTCAACTACCTGGACCGCAACACGCTGGCCGTTCTGGAGCCCATGATCAAGGCCGAGCTGCACTGGACGCCGCAGCAGTTCGGTCTGGTCACCAGTGCGTTCTGGATGGCCTACGCGCTGTTCGCCTTCCTGGTGGGGCGGTTCATCGACCGCGTCGGCACGCGGGCGGGCTTTGCCGCCGTCCTCGGTTTCTGGGGAGCCGCCTGTGCCTTGCACAGCGTGGTGGCCGGCGTCGTCGGCTTCGTGGTCTTCCGGTTCCTGCTCGGCATGGGCGAGGCGGGCGTCGTGCCCGCGACGGCCAAGGCCTGCGCGGAGTGGTTTCCCAAGAAAGAATGTGGATTCGCTTACGGGCTGGCCATCGCCGGCCTGATGATCGGCGCCATCGTCACCCCGCCCGTCACCGGCAAGCTGGCGACGGCGTATGGCTGGAGACTGGCGTTTCTGGTGTGCGGCGGCATCTGTGCGATCTGGGTGGCGGCACGGCTCTGGCTGTACGACCTGCCGGCGACCCATCGCCGAATCAGCGCCGGCGAGAGAGCCTGGCCCGCAAGACCATGCTGGTAATCGGGGCCGCCCTGATGCCCGTGGGCACGCTGACGTTTTTCGTACACTCGCTGGAGGCGGCCCTGGCCTGCCTGTGCGTGGCGGCGTTCGGCCACGTGGTGTGGGTGGTGGCCACCCAGACGCTGCCCGGCGACCTGTTCCCCGGCCGGTATGTCGGCTACATCACCGGGACCGCTCAGACCACCGGTTCGATCGGCAACACGCTGGCCATGCTGGCCATCGGCGCCGCCGTGGCCTGGGTCTCCTACAAACCGGTGTTCATCGTGGCCGGTATTCTGCATCCGATCGGAACCGTCATCATCAGTCGTTTGAGCCTTGCCATCTCCTCCGGGCGGTTCGAGGCGAGGTTGGACCTCTCACCTGGGTCTTTGGACAAATCGAAGCGGAACTCCTGAAGCTGTCCCGCAGGGGCCGCCGCACGGGGGCTGGCGCGGGGGGTGCGGACAGCGCCGGTGCTACCGCCTTTACTCTCTCCGGGTTACCATGCGCAGCCTTGCGGACGACAGGATTCCTCCCGCGGTTCAGAGGTGACGGGATGAGACGAGATGGCGTTCGATTCAGCCGAGCGGCGATCTGCTGCGCTGTGGTTCAATGGTGTCTCTCGCCCTGCACGTTCGTTTTGCTCTGTTGCCTATCGTTGACCGCGGCCCCGTCGGCATCTGCCGGGGAGGAGGGTTTGCTGGCGTGGTGGCGGTTTGACGAAGGAAGGGGCAGGACGACCATCGATGCCGCGGGCAAGAAAGCCGATCAACTGGTCGGGAACCTCAGCTTCGCCGAGGGCGTGTCGGGCACGGGTCTCAAGTGCGACGGCTTCACCACCGGTCTGACGCGAACGGCGAAGGATGCTCCCCGGCCGGGCAACACGTTCACGATTCAGGCCTGGGTTGCGTTGCAGGCCTATCCCTGGGGATGGTGCCCCGCGGTTACCCAGCGCGCGGGGCAAGCCGCCGGATACCTTTTCGGCGTCGATGCCCGGGGCCGCGTCGGTCTGCATCTGGCCGTAGGCGGGCAGTGGCGGGAGTGCACATCGGAGACGATGCTCCCGCTCATGGAATGGGCCCACGTGGCGGGTACGTTCGACGGCACCTCGGGGATGACCGTTTACATCAACGGGGCAAGGGCCGGCCATCTTCACCCGTCGGGTTCACCGACGTACGCCGAAGACGTCGATCTGCTGATCGGGCGAAACCACACGAAAGAGGCCGCCCTGTTCTCAGCCGTGTGGGGAGCAGCCGATCAACCGGTCCATTTCTCCTTCGACGGCATCATCGACGAAGTCAAGATCCACAACCGTTGTCTGACTTCCGGCGAGATCGAAGAGGCGTTCAACGACGTGCGTCCCCCGCGGCCGCCGGACTTGAAACCGCGCCGGATGCCCTCGGGGCCGGCCGACGTTCGCCGCTTCGGGGCATTCTATCATCATCTCAAGTATTGTGAGGAATGGGACGCTCTCTGGCGCGGGAGCGGGCCGGATGTCGTCGTGGCCTTCGAGTTTGCCCCCGTGCGCCTGGTATTCTGGCGAGGCACCTCTTACGCGCCCTGCTGGGTGACCGAGCAGGACAACTGGTTCACGAACGAGTTCATGGAGCGGGGACCGGACCGCAAGAGCCGGGGTTGCTCCGAATCCATGTCCGACAAGCGGGCCCACTATTCGCACGTCAAGATCCTCGAGAACAGCGATGCGCGTGCCGTCGTGTACTGGCGGAATGCACCCGTCGGCGTCAACTACGAATTCGCGTTCGTCGACGAGGTCACGGGCTGGGGCGACTGGTCGGAGGAGTATCATACGATCTATCCCGACGGCGTGGCCGTGCGGAAGGTCGTGATGTGGAGCAGCAACTTCAAGGAGTGGCACGAATGGTGCCAATCCATCCAGCCGTTGCATCCGGGCCAGCGACCCGAAGACGTGCTCGACGAGAAACGTATCCTGTCGGTGGCGAACATGAAAGGCGAGACGAAGACCTTCGGCCGGGAGTCGGGCGAGAAGTCGTATGGTTTTCCGACCATCCCGGCCGCCAATATCCAGATCGTCCACCTCAATTCGCGGTACAACCCGGTTCTCGTGCTCGACGATCGCGACGGGAGGAACGACCGGGGACGGTCCGGGCCGGAGATTCTCCGGGCCAGCGGGGACGGCTGGTCCGAGCATTCGGCGTTTCCCTGGGGAAACCACTGGCCGGTCACGCAAGTGCCGCTGCTGGCGCGGTATCCGCAGGCCGCCGATCGGCCCTCGCACACGTGGACCTCGACCCAGTACAGCGCCGCCTATGAGACGACCGACAACTCGATGACCAAGATCATGCTGTGCGGAATGACCGACAAGCCGATCGAGAAACTGTTGCCGCTGGCACGGTCGTGGCTTCGGCCGCCCCGGCTGACCGTGAACTCCGCCGCGTTTTCCGACGAGGGCTACGATCCCACCCAGCGGGCGTACGTACTGGCTTGCCAGGACGGCGGCAAGCCAACGAAGCTGGAGTTCGATGTGGCGGCCGGCGAGGAGTCTCCTCTGGTGAATCTGGCCATGGTCGTCAAGGACTGGGGCCGATCCGGCGTCACGATTCGCCTGAATCACGCCCCGGTCGCGGTCGGAGAAGACTTCGCTTTTGGCTACCGGGAGAGAATGGAAGGCGCCGACTTGATTGTGTGGATCCGGACGGCCGCGACGGCCCCCGTGCATGTTGAACTGACACCCTCTGGCGGCTGAGGGCGCAAAACGCGCGGTCGGCATGATCGAGCGGACCGGATACGCCCCCCGGGCCGTGACAGAATCCGCGGGGGTGGCCCAGGTCCTGCTTGGATCTGGGGGGAGCCGATGATTCGCTCCCGGAACTGCCCGGGGAATCAGAATCGGCTCCTCCGCGTCTGAACGACGTGGGCCACCCACGTGCGGCTCTCTCACCCAAGCCGTCACGCGCCCGGACCCCCCTGGGGTCTCAGGTCTGCGTCGACAATGAGCGTCCGGCTGGTTAGAATTGGGCCGTGGCCACGGGCGGGTCCGGCCACGGGCGGGTGCCGGCCACGGGCGGATCCGGCCACGGGCGGGTCCATTGCCGCTGACGTTTGGGGCCAGCGTGCCTCCAGTGGAGGCGGGTACAACGATTATCGCAAGTTGCCAACAACAACGCACTTAGCCACCGTAGCTCAGTTGGCAGAGCAGCGGTTTTGTAAACCGCAGGTCGTCGGTTCGAATCCGACCGGTGGCTTTTACAGGATGGACTGGGGATCGTGGAGTCGCCAGGAAGCAGAATTCACAGACGAACGGTAAAGCGGGGAGTCAACGGCTACATATTGCAAATCACATTCGACCCGTGGCGCCCCGAACAGCGCGATCGCGCCATCAACGAATCCGAAGATCAGGGCTCGAGTTTCCCGAGATCGCGCCTTGGAGGTTTGCTCGGCGAGGGATTCGTCGAGGCGACGGCAAGGCTGTAAGGGCCCTCGACAGAACGCTTTTCCAACGATGCCGGCGGCGCGGGTCGGTTCCGCTTGGGTCCGGATGTCAAGGCGTAAGGGGTGGGCTGCTCATTCATCTTCGTTCGATTGTCCATCTCCGATCTCCTGTCGCTATCGTTGCACAAATGGTATCGCCGAGGTCCGACTACGTCAAGCTTGGCAGACCGACTATTCCGCAAGGTAGAAGTTCCAAAAGGCATTGGTCAGGAAGCGGTCGCCAGTTACGACCCGAAAAACGGAATCCGTGAGCGCTTCCTTGAGCAGCAAATAGCGTTCGCCGTCGATGGATTCCTCGGTAATCTTAAACTCCAACGTCCTTGTCAGAATCCGTTTGATCAACTCTGCGCACTCGTCGATAGTGCGCGCTACCAAGACTCCGTTGGCGACCCCCGGCTCGAGGTGCATCTGTATCCCTAAGGGGTGGGACTTCTTGAGCGTATCAGCGCGTCGATCGTAATGCAACCGGATGCATTCGGCGAGTCGCTGCTTCCCTACGGTCAAGTCCATCGTGTCGGGGTCCCGAACCCAATCCATAACTTCGCGGTCCTGCCAAGCCGCCTCGGGCGAGAACACGCGGAGCTGTTGCAATACCAGGACACGCTCCGCAGAACTGGGCGACCCCTGTGCAATTGAGTTCAGGAGGTCTTCGACGTATCGCAGCGCATCAGCCTGCGGAACAGAAGGGATGTAGGCGATTACCGGCTTTCCTTGAGCGAGCGTACAGGCCAGCTCGGAATCCTTGCCCAGCGTGTCGCTCTCCTGCGCAAGATAGAGAGTGCAAGCCGCTCGCTTGAGCATCAGTCCCTCGGCGAGGCCCTTGTCGATCCGATCGGAGCAACACGCCTGCGTGGGGTCGAACCATCGCAGCTTCAGATCCTTAAGTTGTGAAGCCGAGAAGACGTCGCGCACCACTCGGTTGACCATCTGGTACTCGTGACGTTCTCGCATGGAGGTCGCAACATAGACGTCCATGTGATCTGACGCGAGATACGCTATGTGGTTCTTCTTTCCTATCTCGACGATTCGCTCGCGTTCTGCAAGCAGCCGCTTGGCCTCTTCATCGCTGGGGTTTTTCTCCAGCCGTTCGCCAAGCTGACGCTTGATCAGATAACCGAGCAGATAGGTCTGATCGGCCGGTATCTCCTCGATGGGCATGAGCGGGTCGTGCCGCCCGTCGAATTCCCTCTCTTCCACTGGGGCGAACAACGCAATCTCTGCTGCAAGGTCGGTTGAAGGTGCGGAAAGATGCTTGAATCCGAACTTCACGTTTCCGAAGCGAAGGATGGCCAACTGTCGGAATCGGTCGACTCCCGTTCGCATCTCGTCCAGCGATTTGAACGCGGCCCCTGGTTCGTAGCCTGATCTTCCGTCGACGAGGTACTGGAAGAACTCGCGCGATACTCGATCGTAGCCCAAGAGCAGGAGCAGCTCGTTGAGCTGGCTATAGCCCAGTCCGGACGATGCGAGAAGCTTGCTGGCGGCACCATCCACATCACGCTGGAACGCAGCCTCCTGCCCGGTGAGGTCAGCTAGGAGGTCGGAGAGCGTTTCGGACATTACGGGTTCCAATCTCGGTTCGTCGCCCCGATGGCATCGCCAGCACAGTGCATGAAGGCTACCTCAGCGGAATCGGAACGACAAGTGCACGGCCGGCCAGCGGCACCGACCGACCCTCTGAGCATTGCTTGGCGGTCGTGCGACGAAGCGAGGTCAAGCGCGGTCTTGACCGCGCTGGCGGCCACAAATCGGCGAAAACGCGTGCGAAGAACATAACCCTTTCAATCCGTAAACCGCGTTGGTAGCGTCGTTTACGAGCCTCGGCCGCTGGGTGACCCGGTTTGTAAACCGCAGGTCGTCGGTTCGAGTCCGACCGGTGGCTTTCACGCAAGTCCTGCCCCAACCACAACCTACAGAAGTCCAGCTCAGCAGTCACAACCCGTTGAGCCGTCCCCAATGGTCGGAATGTGCCCCTGTTGTGCGCGCGGAAGTGCGCCATTCCGGCCGACATAGCGTGCCCGGCGGACGACGGAGTTCGTGGTTTTGTTGGGCAATTCGCAAGTTCGTCGCTGGCGACAGGAACCGACGACCAGCGGTCCTTGGACCGCAGGTCATCGCAGCCTTGCCATTCTTCTTCGCCCCATTGGCCGACCGCGAAGCTCGCTATGCAAACGGAAGGTCGGGCTGGACAGCGATTGAGGTCGGACGGTGAACAGAACCTGCGATATGGCAGGAGCCGTCGGCCAAGCCCGGATTCTTGCAGCGGCATGGCGAAACCGTGATGCCGTATTGGCGACCAATGTCAGCCAACCTCGCGAAACGCTCTCTTCGCTCCTGCTCACCGATGCTCTGCCCGCCGCTGCGGCCGTCCGTGAACTCCTGGTACGACCACTCCTCAGGCTGTTGATCGGGCTGCAAGCGCTTCAGAGTTGATGCGAGGATCTTCGCGAACGCCGGCCTGAGGAACATGTAACTGGCGGCCGCGAAGGTTACTCCGCTCGCCGAGATGGCCTCGAGTAGCGAGTCAACGGCTGGCGACGCATCCGTTACGTCGGGGATCAGAGGATCCAATCGCGCGGTTACGCGAAGCTTGATCGACACGAGGGCTCGCATCGTCTGGACACGATGGTCGGGTGGTGACGTTCGCGGTTCGAGGGTGCGCCAAATGGTGTGGTCGAGCGAAGTAAGACCCACCTGGGCGTGAACAAGGTGTGCGTGCTTCTCAAAAAGCCCGAGAAAGCGGTCAGTCACGAATCCCTTCGTAAGAAAAGCCACTTCCACTCCGGCATCCAGCAGCGCCCGCATGGTTTCGTAGGTCGCCTGCTGGACCTCCGCCAAATACTGGAAGGCATCGCTGGATGGGCTGAAATACACCCGTTCCGGGCGCTTTCGCTTGCGCTTCAACTCCTCCGCAACCAGTGCCGCGGTATTGGTAAACAGAACTACTCGGTCCGGCCCCGGATAGTCGCGATAGCTCTTAATGTAGCAATATGTGCATCCGAGGCTGCAACCTTGCGTGATGTTGATAGTCGGTAAGCTGCGCAGACAAGGAATCGATGATGGTGTGAGAATCGGTCCTCTTCTCTCCCGTGCTACTATTTCCATCATAACCTCGTCCCTTTGAGCCGATGTGCAAGGATGGGCGCCGCGATGACGTAGTGGTATCCCTCGGTCGAGAAGCCATCGTGAGTAAAGTGAACAGCAGCGACTTGGTCGATTCCGAATTGCTGGAGATGCTGTTTCAGGACCTCAGGCGTTAAATCAAGGTCTTCAATAACGATTGCGGTCGCCATCTTCAAGATCTGGGCGATGACGCTCTTGCCCGCTCGTGTGATCAACGATGCAGGATTAAAGCGACGACAAGGGAGGCTGCATTCCCGCTCGATGAGATATCGCGGATCGTTCAGCCAAACCGCGTTCATGGCGGCGAAGAACTCTCCCAGGGATAGTTGGGGCATGACTTTTCCCGCGGGTGTCGCTCTCTTGGCTGTGCCGACCCGCAGACGATCAATTCCTGAAGGGAATGATCTGGGCGAAAGGCACCGGTGCGGAAGGCAGAGGCAGGGGTTCAACGACGGGAACTCCGACCCCAGCGACCTCGTGGCCTCCAGCGAGAAGAAGCTGAGGTTATCGAGTAATCGACACAGGGTCGTGATCTGGAATGGACCGTTTCGTTGTATCCAGGATTCGTCATCGAGCATGTCACGGTAATCTGCTGTACTCCACTCCAGCGAGGAGATGCCGTGTGCATTGCCGGACAGCCCGTGCGTACGCCCGCTTGAAGGCTCCGAGGAATCAACACAAGAGACCTCAAGAGGTCGTTTGCGGAGGGTCGGCAGCGCACGGCGAAGCTCGAGGCAGACCTGCCCAACCAGGTGCCCTGTTCCCGCCCCAAGGTCGAGCATTTTCCACGTGCCGTTTGCGGGCCTCGCGGACTCGGTAGTCAGGATGGCGCGGGCGAGCGGCACGAGTACCCGCTTGCTGAGCATCCTGGCCCGTGAGTTGGCGAACGGATCCTGCCGATTCCAGGTGAGGCGGGCAAAACGGTCAATTGCAGCGAAGCTCTGCTGTCGTTGGCCCAGATCAGTGCTTGGAAAGAGCAGGATCTTGGCGTTTTCACCGGCGATCGTGTATTGGCGATAATGGTAGAATGGGGCTTCAGTTCCAAGGGGCAGGGCGAGGGGAACGTGACGGGGAGTTGGGTTGCACACCGCCTGCGGAAGACGTCCCAACAGGAAGACCGGGGTCCGATGACAAACAATCCCACCGGCACGAGCGCCCAGCGACGGCGCTTCCACCGTGAAAGCTTCGAAGGCAACGATTCGACGAACAGCGGGAAGGAACTCATCCGCTTCGCCTCTCTCGATACCGATGCGGATCGAATGATGTAGGAGGCCGAAGTAACGCCAGCAATAACGTGCGGCGAGTCCGCGGGATGCCCTCGGCCGCAGGATCGCCCGCCAGATGGCCTTCAAGCGGTTGAGCCTGTGGATCAACCGCGTGTCAGACCCAGCGAACCGGACGCACGGCTCCCAGAACTCTCGCCAAGTCCGAGTGACGATGCTCGGCTTGGCTCCCTCCAACACAACCCGGTCAATCAGCCGCTCCGTCCGCATGGTCCGGGTCAGCACGTTCCGAACACCATCGCGGTTTTGTCGGGAGATAATCAGCATCAGTGGATCATCCTAACATAAGCCAAACTTAATGGCAACTACCCTGCTCCTGATTGCACACGGGCTAGTATGGGCGCAGCGCGAGCGCGAGACCCTCCCCCATGCACAACAATACACCCGGTGTTCCGGTTCATAGAGCTTTCGGAGAACCGCCCGGACGTGACGTTGTCTCGAAGCCCCCGGGAGGCTGAACCTCTCCGGGCTCGCTTCCTGGCCGGTCACCCGGAGGACGGCTGGGCCAATGACGCCGCCTGTCGGCTCGCGGCGCGGCAAGGCCGGCTGGGCTTCCGTGACTTCTATGACATGCAGCTTCAACTCGGCGAGATGACCAAAGCCCAGGTGCTGGGGCTGTTTGAGGAACTCTTCGAACTCACACGCGAGCCGTTCCAGCTCGCCAAAAGCCAGATCGATGCGAAACTTGCGGCCGATTACGGCATCGCGGTCGTCGACCTGCGTCCGTGGCATTATCACGACCCGTTCTTCCAGGAAGTGCCGGCCGTGTTGGGGGAGTTGCCGGAGTCGGTCTACAAACCGCTAGACATCGTCCAAGTCTGCCGCGAGTTTTACGACGGCATTGGGCTGCCGGTCGACGACGTACTCCGGCGCAGCGACCTGTACGAAAAGCCCGGCAAAAATCCGCACGCCTTCTCGATCGACATCGACCGTGCGGGCGACGTGCGGATCTTAGAGAACATCGTGCCCGGC
>JACQVT010000733.1 GCA_016209665.1 Planctomycetota bacterium
GCTGAGAGCTGATAGCTGAGAGCTGAGAGCTGACAGCTTCCTCAATTCTCGCAGCCCGGAACCGGCTCCAGCGTGCCGCTGATGCAGCGCTGGAAGCGGGCGAAGTCGATGGCGTCGATGTCACCATCCTCGTCGAAGTCGGGCGGGATGAAGCTGCCGTCGGGCGTGACGGTGCAGCCGGCAGGAAGGTTGCCAGCGTCGTAGGTACGCTCGGGGCCGGTTGCACAGGCGATGAAGATCGTCAGGTCGGCGGTATCGACGCGACAGTCCCCGTTGAAATCAGGCCGGAAGCTGGTGGTGGGAACGAACAGATTGGCCGAGATGCTGTCGATCTGGCCATCGGGGTTGGTGACGGTGATGGTGTGCGAGCCGGGAGTGAACGAGCCGCCGACGCTCAGCGTCAGGCCGACGCTCGCGGGACTATTGTAGGTCACACTGGTCACCGTTACGCCGCTGCCGGAAACTGTTGCACTGAGCCGGTTGAAGCCGGCGCCGGGACCCGGGTCGTACAGGCCCGATCCGGTCAGGTTCACGTTGATCGTCGAGCTGCTCCCGCACGTGGACACAACCGCATCGTCCACCCGGGGGCCCGGCGGCTTGAGGAGCACGCCCCGCACACCCCAGATGCTGCTCCCGGCGGTAAACTCCTGGATGGTCCAGACGGTCATGTCATCTACCGGGTCGAGGCTGGTGAACGAGTACGATCCCCACCGTCGGCCGTTGGGCCCGCCCGGATCGCCCGCCGGGTTGTACGACGACAGCGTACCCGTGTACTTCACCGGCGTCGACATGGACCCACCGGCGGCCTTGCCCGCGGCACCGGCGTCGACCCGCGAGTTGCTGCCCGCGACGGTGAAACCGAAGGCCGCGTGCCCCTGGCCCGAGACCACCACGCTCGGTATCCAGTAGTAGAGCGGCGTGCTGAGGTTCGAGTCGTAGAGCGTGCCCGACTCGGCCGCGAACGGCGTGCCGCCGAGGTCCTGCAGTTCGTACCAGCGCACGGCCACGCGGCTGGGGTCGCTGCTCGCGCTGCCGCTGCTGGTCGCCCCGATGTTGTGGGCGGTCCACAGGCTGCCGTTGCGCAGGTGGGCGGCATAGAGCCGGTCGTCCAGCGAGTCGAGCCGCCCGTTGTCCCCGCCGGTGTTCCCCAGGTGCGGCACGAGGATCGGCGTGTACGTCGAGGCCACGGTGATGGCGATGTTGGCGGAGATCGCGGGCGTCCCGCCGGGGTCGCCGATCCGCCGCAGCATCAGCGTGCCGAAGGTGGCGTTGTCGACGCCGATGAAGTAGCCCTCGGCGGCGGCGGGGTCGTAGTTGTCGACGCCCTGTGGCGTGTAGGGGCCCGCGCCGGTGGGGCTCCCGGTCAGGTTGCGAAACGCGCTGACCACGATGGGCCCGCCGCCGAGCAGCGACGACTTGCGCACGACGAACGCCGCCGTGCCGTTGAACGTGCCCGGCGTGCCCAGCCCGCAGAACTGGTTCACGCCGATATACAGGGCATTGGCGTCGACGCCGAGCGTCGCGTAGTCGGCCAGGCACGTCGAGTCGCCGGCCGGCGAGACCTGGTCCTGCCGGAAGTAGAAGAACGTCCAGACCGTGCCCGAAGAGAGGGTGCCCGTGTCGCTGACGGCGATGAGGATGCGGTTGGGCGCGGTGATGTTGTTGCTGCCGTCGAGGTACCGGTTGCCGCAGGTGACGATCCAGCGGCCCACCAGGCGGTCGTAGCGCACGCGCGGATTGCGCGTGATCGCGCCGTTGCGGACGGCATCAAAGAAGACGTCCAGCGTCGCGTCCAGCGTGCCCTGGGCGCCGTTGGTCTTGTCGAACACGCGGATGCGGCCGTTGACGGCCACCAGGAACTGCGAGGGACCCACCGCGCCCATCGTGTCCGGTGGGAACACCTGCGAGACGTTGTAGTTGACGTTGACGGTCTGGCCGGTGGTGAACGGCCCGACGACGGCGGTCGTGAGCGAGCCGTCGATCGCGGCGGCCGCCGTCACCTCGGTAGTGAACTCGGGTGACTTCGGGTTGGTGGGCAGACCGGTCCGGTCGACCCGCCGGGGCGGCGGATCCAAGACGTCGCCGGTGGTCGGCGCGCCCTGTTTATCGGCCGCGGCCTGCGCGGCCATGATGTCGGCCGTGCTGCGATGAACGCCAACCGGCCCCGTCCAAGGCGTAGCGAGCGTCCATGGCTCGCCCGCCGCGAGGGCCGGAGTCTGACACACGCAAACACCCATTAGGCCAAGAAGACCCACAATGGCGGGTAACCCGACGGACGCACACTGCTCGCGGAACACTGGTCGCTTCCTCATGTCGTCCTCGCCAATCTGGGCTGGTCTGAACCGGTCCTGGTCGTCGGCTGCCGGCTGAGTCGGACCCCGACCGATTCCCCTGTGCAGCCGGCATCGAGAAGATCGCCACTCCTGCGAGAAATCGTGCCAGAAACCCCCACCGTTGTCAAGGCCATTTATCGGTAAAGACGTCTCTGCCCGCCGGCAGACTCCACAGAACCCACCCTCTGCGAACCGAGCGCAAGATCAGCTTCGTCATGATCACAACTGGTCGAACTCTTCGGGTGTGAGTCCCGCTTGGTTCAAGATGCTCCGGAGGGTGCCGGGACGCACCTCCGCGTGGTGCGGAACGATGGCCGCGCGCGTGCCCTCTGGCGTGGATCGGATGAACTTGACGTGGCTTCCACGCTGGCTCACCTCGGCGAAGCCGGCTGCCTCAAGCCTACGCTTGACCTCGCGGAAGGGCAGGGGTCTAAGCCGCGCCAACTTCCACCTCGACGCTGGCAACCTTGGGCAGGATCGTGGCCGTCGGCGGCTCGAAGTACAGTTCGAGGGCCTCGCGCAGGTTGGAGAGAGCTTCCTCCTCGCTGCGGCCTTGGCTGGCTACGTCGACCTGGGCACATTGGGCGATGAACCAGTCATCCTCCTGCCAAACGCGGGCCGTGAAGGTCTGTTTCATGAGCCGGTCCTTTCTCGCCCCCGATTATACCAAAGCCAGTCTGATTTCGCCTGTTGGCAGGGGGCAAGTGAGGGCGGCGGGGGCTATCTGGAGCCGACCTGGATTCAGTCGGCGCCCTACCGAAACGCGTCTTCCCACCACGCCAGTGTGTCGGCGGGGTCGGGCCAGTCGCCTTCGGACATGTCCTGGCCGCCGTAACGCGGCATGAAGATGAGTGTGTTGGGCCCCGTCCGCAGGTAGCCCGCGACGCGGCCGAGGTAATCGGCGACGGCCTCGCCGGCGCGGCGGACCGGCCCGCCGTAGCAGAACTTGCCGGCGGCGGCGAAACGCGGCAGCACCTCGGCGAAATCGTACTTCTCGGGCTCGCCGAAGTTGACGCACTTGATCTCCGGGGCCTCCAGGTAGAACCGCAACTGGTGCGAGATGTCGCCGCAACTGTGGATCCACCCGCCTCCGAACGGGGCCAGGCACTTGCGGGCGTAAGGCAGCGAATACTCCTCGTACTGTCGCGGCGACAGCATGATGCTCACGTCATCGACCACCCGGGCCCCGCCTTTGGTCATGTACATGGCGCCGTGGTAGGCGGCGTCAAGCGGTTCGCCGAGTTCGGCCTTGAGCCGCCTGGTCAGCCGGATGTAGATTTCGCAGACGATCTCCATCAGCCGGTGGTAGTAGTCGGGGTCGTCGACCATGTCGAAGAAGACGTCCTGCTGCCGCAGCAGAAACGCCGTGTTCATCGGTCCCTGCAAGTCGGGCATGAACACATGCACCCGCGGCAGGTCGCGCAGGGCCTCGCGGGCAAGCTGGATGAACTCGATTACCCGCGGGATCAGCCCGGCGCCATCGAGCCGGTCCAGGTCCACCTCCAGCAGCTTGTCCTTCGCCGGCCGGTCGGCGACCCAGGGCATGTCGTTCTCGCCCATGTCCGTGCCGCAGCCGAACACGCTGGCCACGGTGCCCACGCCGTAGTTCGGCCGAAACGACAACTGCTGATCGCCCGGCGTGCGAGCCCAGCCGATCATGTCCCACAACGACTCGACCAGCATCGCCCTCGGGTCGTTGAACTGCTGCCGCAGCGTGTAGTGATCGAACTGATGGTACTCGGGCACCGCCCGGCCGCCGCGGAGCTGGTGCTCGCACAGCCGCAGGTACTGCGGGCCTACCTTGTCCGCCGCCTGCCGCGACTCGGACCGCCCCAGCACCATCGGCGGGCAGTCCGGCGTCTCGTGCCGCCACAACGCCGCCTGCCGCCGCCGCCCGCGCTCGATGCGCTCGGCGTCGGGTTCCAGCAGGTCGAGCACGCAATGCGGTTCGGCGTAGTTCACGGCACCATCCTTCCCTCCACTCCGGTACCCCCGCTACCACTTGTCCGTGCGGAAGGGCGAGACGGGCAGGCCCTCCTTGTTCATCAGGTTGGGCTCGGCCAATTCGTTCCAGCCGCAGCGGACCCCGACGGGCTTGGCGACCCGATCGCTGCTGACAACCACCGCGTCGCCGTCGATCGCCGCGGTCGCGTCGACGAACTTGCGGTCCTCGCCGGCGATCTGGAACCAGCTCAACGGCTGGCCGTCGCGCGAGGCCAGCCCGCCACCCACGCAGTCGAACCGGACCCGAACCTTGCTGCCCTCGATGGCCATCGACTTGTACAGCGGGCCGGAGCAGACGAGGTCCGTCTTGCCGTAACTCTTCGCCACCGCCCACAGCGCCAGCCGTCGGCCTACCTCCTGTTTGTTCTTGGGATGAATGTCGTGGATGTCGCCGATGTCCGTCGTCACCGCCATGCCGGTGTTCGGGACGCTCAGCGTGGCCGTCTGGGCTTCCCAGATCCGCGGCAACCGGTCCTCCGGACCGGGGTACTTGTCCTTGTACTCCCATGGGGCAAGCTGCACGTACAAAAACGGGAAACCGCCCTGTCCCCACACCGCCCGCCAACCCGCGATCAGGGCCTTCATCTTCTCATGGTACACCATGCCGTCGCCGCCGACACAGTTGGCCTCGCCCTGGTACCAGATGGCCCCGGCGATGGCATACGGGACGAGCGGGTCGACCATCGCGTTGTAGATCCCGGATGGCTGGCGGCTGCCCGCGCTGGCGAGCCGGTGTTCAGGCGGCAGGGGGGGCCGCATCGTGACGTCCTTGCCCGCGGGCGATGCCTCCTTTGCGGCAGTGACCCATTCTCGCCGCTGGGTGACGTAGGTCTCCAGTTGTGCGGCGTAGTCGCGGTCGGCCCGCTCGATCTCGTCGTAGAACTGCTGCACCGCCGGCACCAGCACAAAGCCCAGCGGCGGCGTCCACGGCTCGATCGCCGTGCCGCCCCACGAGGTGTTGACGAGGCCGATGGGCACGTTCAGCTTGGTGTAAAGTTCGCGGCCGAAGAAATACCCCACTGCCGAGAACCGCGGCGCGGTTTCTGGTCCGCACACCTGCCAGCCGTCGGACTCCACGTCGGCCAGCGGCGTCGGCGACGTTTTCGTCTTGACCGTGAACAGCCGGATGTCGGGATGTTTGGCGGCCGCGATTTCCTTGTCGGCGTCATTGGCTCGGCTGAGCGGCCAGGCCATGTTCGACTGGCCCGAGCAGATCCATACTTCACCGACCATGACGTTTTTGTACGCGACGCTCTTGTCGTCCTTGCCGCTGATGGTCAGCGTGTGTGGACCGCCGGCGGACAGGGCGGGCAGACGCACCATCCATTTGCCCGTCGCGTCGGACTTGGTCTTCGCCTCCGTGCCGGCGAGACGAACGGTGATCTCCTCGCCGGCCTGGCCCTTGCCCCACACCGGGATCGGCCGTTCCCGCTGCAAGACCATGTTGTCGCCGAAGATGCGGGGCGGCGGGGACATCGCCGACGAAACCGCCGGCATGGCCAACCAGCCTGCGATGATGACAGCACGACAAGCCCGGTGGTACGAGCGTCTGCAAACGGTCATTCGTTACTCCTGGGTGGGTGTCCGCTGCGATGCCGGCTTGCGCCATTTCGTTTCCGCCTGGTCCTGCTCCGCCCGCCACGCTGTGAGCCGGTCGTGCAGTTGACGGCGGACGCCGGCGAGGGCCGGATCGTCGGCGAGGTCGTTGAGTTCGTGGGGGTCCTTGACGAGGTCGAACAGTTGCTCGCGGCCGAGCTTGAGGTACTGGATCAGCTTGTAGCGGTCGGTGCGGATGCTGCGGAACATCTGGTCCTCGCGCTCGTCGTACCGGCCGAACACCGCATCGCGGACGCCGGCCGCCTTGCCGGTGTACACGTCGGCGAGGCTTCGCCCCTGGACGTTCGATGGGATCGGCGTGCCCGTCCACTCGCACACCGTCGGCATCATGTCCAGAAGGTAAACCAGGGCGTCGCGTGTCGCAGCGGCGACACCCAGCCGCGGATGCCGCATGATCAGCGCCACCCGCACACCCTCCTCGTGCAGCGTCTGCTTGCCGAGCAGGCCGTGGGCCCCCAGCGTCAACCCGTTGTCGCTGGCGAAGACGACGATCGTGTTGCCGGCCAGGCCCGAGGCGTCCAAGGCGTCCAGCAGCCGCCCGATCTGGCCGTCCATGTGCGTGATGAGGCCGTAGTATTTGGCCGTCTCGCGACGGATCGCGGCCGGGTCGCGCGGCACGGGCAGCAGCTTCTCGTCGCGGATGCCGAGCGTCCCGGGGTCCGGCTCGGGCACCGGCTTGAAGTTCGCCGGCAGCGGGATCTTGTCCGGGTCGTACATCCGTTCGTATTCTTCCGGCGGCATCCGCGGATCGTGAGGCGCGGTGTAGGCCACGTTCAGGAAGAACGGCCGGTTCGTGTCGCGTTCGCGCAGAAACCGCAGCGCGGCATCCGTGATTACTTCGGTGATCTGCCCCTTGACCACCTTGGGCTTGTCGCCCGGCCGCTGAATCATGGGTAGATCGTCGTAAGACGGGCCCATGCCGGCCATGAACACGTTCGCCGACCAGTCGAACCCGTACTCGTCAAACCCCCGGACGTTGTGCCATTTGCCCGTGATCGCCGTCTGGTACCCTTGCCCGGCCAGGACGCCCGCCCAGGTGGGCGTGTCCGCCACCAGCCGCTGACCGAAGAACGTCACGCCGTTGGACGCCCCGAACCGCCCGCTCAGGTAGGCCGCTCGCGACGGCGTGCAGATCGGGATGGTCACGAAAGCGTGCGTAAACCGCACGCCCGTGCGGGCCAGATGGTCCAGGTTCGGCGTCTTGACGATCGGGTTGCCGGCGCAGCCCATCGCATCGTGCTGCTGGTCGTCGGAAACGATCAGCAGCACGTTCAGACGGTCGCTTGACGCCGGCGGTCCGGCGGCCTGGGCGGCCGCGATGCTGAGAGAACCACCAATCAGAATAACCAGTGTTGCCGCGATGATCGAACGGGACCACGATTCCATGTCAGCCCTCCTGCTCATTGACCCGCCAGCGTGAGCGAGATTCTACTGCGCACGCGACCGCGGCAACAACCCGGCCGCCGGAGAAAGAAAGGGGTCGGGAGTCTTTTCTCACTCATCAGTTGCCGTGGTCGTCTTGGCAGGCCCCAGACCTATGCCC
>JACQVT010000754.1 GCA_016209665.1 Planctomycetota bacterium
ACGTAGGCCAGGTGGCCGCGCTCGACCAGGGCGTGCTCGACCGTGAACGCGATCGTGCTCTTGCCGGAGCCGCTCAGCCCCGTGAACCAGATCGTCGCCCCCTTCTGCTGCAAGAGCTTCTGCCGGTCCTCCCGGCTCACGTGCCCCTCGTGCCAGGTGATGTTGGTGGCCCGAACTTCGGTCATGCCGATCCTCTCTTCGATGCATGGCGGCCCATCGGCCGCGGGTGACTCTACCTGCCCGTCGCGGGTGAAAGGTGGGTTAGTATAGAGGGCTGGTCCGGCCATCTCAACTCGTTCGGCACGCACCGAACCAGCGATCCGGCCACCGGCCGGTGGGAGCTTGCGGGATCGCCGGTTGCCCGTATCGTGTTGCGGGCTGCCTCAACAAGGCCTGGAGCCCAACCGCAGGTCCCCTTCAATGGTAATGCGACTGAGCCGAAAACCGACCGAGGGCCAAGGCAGGCGGACGCGTGCCAAAGGCGGGCAGGGATGCCCGCCCCCCACAACGGCCGAGGGCCGAGGCGCCGCTGCGTTTATCATCCGCGGCACCGGAAGGGGTGCTCGGTACGTACTGGGTCTGATGGCGGGCACGAGCTGCGACGGCATCGACGCCGCCTGCGTTCGGATCGTCGGCGAGGGCGAGGCGATGAAGGTGCGGTTGGTCCATCACCGCCATCAGCCATTCGCGCGGAGCTTGCAGCGACGGCTGTTGGCCGTCATGGCCCCGTCGGCCACGCGGACGGAGGAGATCGCGCATCTCCACGTGGAGCTGGGCGAGGCGTTCGGCCTGGCGGCGCGGCGTTTGATCGGCGAGTTGGGTCGCCGAGAACGGCCGTCGGTCATCGGGCTGTCGGGACAGACTGTGTGTCATTACCCGCGCGTTCGTCGCGGCCGGACGGTCACGCTTCAGTTGGGCAGCCCGGCCCACGTGGCGGCCATCGCCGGCCTTCCGGTCATCGCGGACTTCCGCCAGTCGGACGTGGCGGTCGGCGGGCAGGGCGCTCCCCTGGTGCCCTGGACCGACTGGGTGTTGTTCCGCCACCCGAAGATCTCGCGGGCCGTGCAGAACATCGGCGGGATCGGCAACGTCACGTGGATCCCGGCCGGCTGCGGTGCGCGCCAAGTGATCGCGTTCGACACCGGCCCCGGGAACATGGTGATCGATGGGCTCGTGGTCCGCATCAGCGGCGGCCGCCGTTGCATGGACCGCGATGGGCGAATGGCCTCGCGCGGGCGGGTGCTGGACAGCGTGCTGGTCCGCTGGATGTCTCTGCCGTTCTTCCGTCAGCGTCCGCCCAGGACGACGGGGCGGGAGGTTTTCGGCGAACCCTTCGTGGCCCGCGCGTGGCGAATACTTCGTGCCGCGTCGCGTGCGCCGGAGGATTGGGTGGCCACAGCGACAGCGCTCACGGCACGCAGCATCGCGCTTGCTTATGGAATGTTCCTCCCGGGATTCGTGCAGGACAGGGGATGCCGGGAAAGCGTCAGCGAGTGCTCGTCATCCTTCCCCGTGCGGCGCCGGTCGACGGAGATCGGCCCCCGTTCGTCTACGCAAATCATCCTGGCGGGGGGAGGTTCCCGAAACTGCGCGCTGCGGCGCTGGCTGGAGCGGCTCCTGCCCCAGGCGAGCGTCCGGACCGTTGACGAGTTCGGCATCCCGGCCGAGGCCAAGGAGGCGGTCAGCTTCGCCGTGCTGGCAGCGGCCCGGCTCGATGGAACGTCCTCGAACGTGCCGCGGGTGACCGGGGCTTCCGTGGCCGTCCCGCTGGGCGCTGTCTACGGTTAACTATTGTCCATAAATGATTTATGGTCAGCTTCACCGCGTTCCCCGTATTTCGCCCCCGATGGAGCTGGAACTGCGGCAGCTTGGCGGGAATAATTGAACGAATCGGGTCTCGCGGAGGGTGAAAACCGGTTTTTGGGCCACCTCTTCGAGCCACGTTGCGAAGGTCGGGGCAGACGTTAAAGCGTTCGAGCTTGGTTTGGCGGCGAGATCGCGCTATAACCTATTCATTTTAATGAAGTTATGGTCGTATTGGGCCGACCGAGCCGAGGAGTCGCACACAGGGCCATAGAGGGCCGTCGTCGGGCAAGGGGTGTCTACCGTTATGAAATCTATCTCGCGTTTGCTCAAGATTTTGCTTGCAGTTGTCGGCGGCGGCGGTAGAATGAAGTGCGCAAGTCGTGAGGGATGAGACCGCAAATTGAGTGTCCCTCTGTGACCACTTCGCTGACCGGTCTTGATGAGGGAGCGGCGGAGTAAGCGGTCAAGCCCGCACGATGCCTGGGAGGGCGAGGGGAGGTATTTGGAGGGCAAGCGGAGGTTGGAGGGAAACCCACGAGCAGGTCTTCGGTTTGCCCCTTTAACGAGCGGTTTACTCGGGTGCGCTGTCGGCGAGGCTGAACACGGTGTTCCGTTGCGGGCGCCCCGAAAAAAGGAACAAGACGCAAGAGCAAGAGAGGAGGCTGGAATGAGAACAGTCAAATTGATGGGCCTTATGGCTCTGCTGGCCGGAGGCATGGCCTACGGCGCGAGCCAGGTTGTTTACACCGTGGAAACCGGTGGGAACAACCAGAGCACGTTGTGGGAGGCCAATCAGGCCCCGTCGTTCCTGTCGGGCGTGACCGACGGCTCGACCACCCTCACGCAAGGCCAGAACTTGACGTGGGCCGTCCGCGTGAGTTGCGGCGGCTTGCATGAGAATCCGGGCGGTGCCGGCGACGGCTCGGTGGGTTTCGGTGCGGCCAACCTGGTATTCGATCTCCAGGTGTACGAGGCCGACGGTACCACGCCGGTGATTCTGGACGCGGCCCCGCTGGGCTGCGATCCGGGTGGCACTGGCGTACCGGGTACCCCGGGCGTGAAGAATTGTGCGCCCACCGGCAAGGGCTACTGGAGCAGCATCAACGACGGCGACCAGGACGGTTCGCGTGGCACGATTCTCAATGCCCCTGACCTGCTGGCCAATGCGGCGTTCGCGATCGCGATCCACAACCAGTCGAGCGCCCCGGCGCAGCTCCGCAGCCTGATCGACCCGGTCAGCCCGACGCCCTCAGGCCCGAACTTCGACTACGGCTGGTACCCGACCGGTAACGGCCGTGGCGGCATCGACATCGCCGGCACCAAGACCATCAGCACCACGGTCAGCGGCCTGAGCGGCCTGGTCGGGTTCGGCGCAGGCATGAAGAGCTACGAGTTCACAAACTACCGTCCCGGCGTGGGCCGGTTCCGGGTGATCGGTCTGACGCCCGGCTTCGGGGCCAACATCGGTTCCGATCCGCTGAATCCCACCGCGGACGAGCGCCCGCTGTTCGAGGGGCAGATCAACACAACTGGCCTTGCCCCGGCCACCTATGTCCTGAAGGTGATCCCGTCGGCCGACGGCACCAACATCATCCACGGCAACGTGGTCTGGAACAGCACGACTGCGGACTACGGCGGGTTTGGCAGTTTCGCGGTCAAGGCCAACCAGGTCCACGCCCTGCCGGCGGCCGGTGTTGCGTTCACGGTAAACCCGCCCGAGGCGGTGACCGAGATCGTTGCCCGCAAACTGTTCTACAACCAGTCGTTCTATGACGGGAACAAGGTCGCGATCGACCCAGCTCCGATCGCCGGCGCGAACAACGACGACGCCGACGCGATCGACAACGGCGGTCTGTTCGCCACGGTCAACTGGCC
>JACQVT010000746.1 GCA_016209665.1 Planctomycetota bacterium
CCTTCTCCAGCAGGCGGACCAGCGTCTTGCGACCCGCCTCGGTTTTCGGTGCCGACTTGACCGTAATCTTGACCCATTGTCCGGGCTTCACGTCTATCGCCATGTTCCATTCACCTTCTTCAACCGTGGTCTCGATCCACCGCTCCGCCCGCCCACCAGTCGCACGGTGGTGGCCCGGCTCAACCGCTCCCTGACGCCCCTGCTACGCCAAGGGCTTCGCCCTGACGGGTCGCGGCCCCGATCGCCGGGCGCAAGAGCGAACATGATAAGCAGGCCGGGGCCGATTTGCCAGGCGTCAGCACCGCCTCTGCGAAAGCCGAAAGCCGGGTGCGTGACATCCCGGGCGCAGATGACGGGGCGGTCATTTCAGAGCCCGGAGCGCCGGCGACGGGTAGGCTCGACCCACTTGCTTGCGCTCGGGGCTCTGACATGCCCCGCCGAGTCTGTCACGGAGCTGCGAAAGCCGTCTTGGGGAATCGGTTTGAATCGCATCCGACATCTCTTCCGGGTATCGGCGATTCATGGCCGGGACAAGGGCGAGGATGAGGTGTCCTGGTTTTTTGCCCGGGTCTGTTGGTACATCCCCTGGCGCGTTCAGCTCAGCGCGGGGTGAGTCCGCCGGACGGGAACGGCAGGTCCAACTGGACGTATCGTAGGGCGGACGGTCTGGTTTTCGCGGGCACGGGCGACGGTTTCGCCCCATCGGTGTGAAGGCCGGTGTTGCAGGCGCCGGTGAGTCCATCGCAGGCGGCCCCCAGGCCGGGCCCATCGCCGCGTGCCGGCCTGGCGACGCACGGCGGCTTGTTGAGGCCGTTTCGACGGCACGACACCTCGAACAATCGGTCGATCGCCTCCCAGTACTCGCCCTGACCGGTCATGCGGCTGCCGAAGCGGCAGTCGTTCAGCGCGCCGCCGCGGATCTCGCGCAGCCGATGCTCGACCCGCTCGGCCCGCAACGGCAGCACGTCGCGCAGCCGCTCCAGGAATACCGTCTCGACGCTGCCCGGCAATCGCAGCGGCACGAACGACGCCGTCGTGGCTCCGCACTCGGCCGCCCGCGCCAATACGGTTGGGATGTCGCTGTCGTTCAGACCGGGGATGATCGGCGCGAACAGCACGCCCACCGGCACGCCCGCGTCGGCCAAGGCCCGCATGGCCTCGAACCGCCGCTCGGGCACGGGAGCCTGGGGCTCGAGCAGCCGGCTGTGCTCGGCCCCGGCGAAAGCAATGCTCATGCACACGTGCATGGAGGATCGGGCGGCCATCTCGGCCAGTAGGTCGGCATCCCTGCGGATCAGGTACGACTTGGTCACCACGCACGCCGGGTTGCGGAAGTCGCGGCACACCTCCAGGCACCGCCGCGTGAGTTCCCACACCGCCTCCAGCGGCTGATAACAGTCGGTCACGCCGCTGAACGCCACCAGCTCGCCCCGCCATCGCCGCGACGCAAACGCCTTGCGGAGCAGCTCGGGGGCGTTCTCCTTGACGATCAGCCGAGTCTCAAAGTCCGTCCCGGCGCCGAAGCCCAGGTACTCGTGCGTCGGCCGGGCATAGCAGTACGCGCAGGCGTGTTGGCAGCCGCGGTAGGGGTTGACGCTCCAGCGGAAGTGCAGGTCCGGGCTGTCGTTCTCGCTCAGGATCGACCTGGCCCGCTCGACGTAGACCTCGGGCAGCGCGGCCGGCGGCTCCTCCAGCCACTCGTGGTGCTCCGACGCATACGGATTCGGCGGATTCCGCACCCGTTTCATGGCTCTCACCTGTCTGCCGCCGTCCCGGACGGTGCCCAGCAGTATATTCGGTTTTTGTTAGGAAATCAAGTGCCCGGTCGTCCTAATAACGGCCAGCGCCGCAGTACGAGCAGAAATGTGAAAACATGGCTTGACTTTTATTTGGGGCCCGTCTTCAATGGGGATGGATGTGCCGGAGAGGAGATTGAGCGACACGTCCGGCGGCATTTCTTTTGTTCGGGCTTGGTTGAACGAGGTTCGAGGTCGCCATCCGAATCGAGGTATCTCATCGGCGGTGCCATTGGGCATTGCCGGTGCAATGCAGTCCGCGCCGCGTGCGCGCGGACTCGACGGGTGTTTGCACAGGAGTGAGAGAGATGAGGTCACTGAGAACACACGGGCGGGAGCTGCTGGCGGCCACTGCGGCGGCGGCAATCCTGCTGGCCGCGGTCTCGCCCGCGATGGCCATTCGGGTCTTCACGCCCCCGTGGGGATGGGCGGGAACGTCCGTCACCACGCAGGGATGGGAATACGCCGGGGGCGGTGCGTCGCTGCACGAGCCGTCGTATGTCGACAATCCCTACGGGCCGCCACAAATCCAGTGGCAGGGCGCCTCCCCCGAGTTCGACCCGAATGGCCCCGGGCTCACCGGCGTGTGGACCTGGCACGTGGACGTCGACGGCGGGGGCTTCCTCATCAGCCTGTACAACGATCCGGAGCCCCGGCCGGTGAAGTACATTCACTTGCAGTACACGTCGGACAAGGCGGCCAGCGGGCCCCCCTCAACCAGTCCGCCGGGAAGTGCCCAAGCCGGCGGAGCGGCCGGACACGCCGGCACCTGGTACACCTACGAGTGGACGCTGACCATACAGCCCAACCCGCCGTTCGAGCAGATCTTCGTCCCGTTCCCCGAGTCCACGAACATCGAGGAAATCTGGGTGTCGAGCATCTGCACGATTCCCGAGCCGGCGGCCCTGCTGCTGGCCGTGGGTGGCGTTTGGGCGATGCGACGCCGACCCCGTCGGGCCTGACGTGGTCCAGGCTTGATGAGCCTCTGGAGCGGGCCGCCGACAGGCGGGGCTTCTATCGACGAGGACCGCACGGATGAGGATGGTCGTTTCCTCATCCGGGCCGGAGCGTCTTCCTGAGCCGGGCCCTACCGCGATGAGCGGCGGGCGCCGGAGCCTTCCGCCTGCATGTGGTTGAGATCGGGGCCGTGCCGGAACAGGAACAGCCTGGGCAGGCGGGTCGTGAGCTTCTTCGTCGCGTCGGCAGTCAGGCGGTTGGGCGTGATGCACTCCAGCAGATCCAGGCTGGCGGATCAGGGGGAGTCTTTGCCACGGGCGATTTCCTGCAGGCTTCGGACGTCGTCCGGGCTGAGCTTCTCCGTCTTGATCAACTGAGCGATCAGGTCGAACGATGACCCGTTGCAGAACACGTCTGCCAGGCGTCGGACCATCTGGCGGAACGAGGCCTGGGCCGGTCGGGTCGGCCGATAGAAGTAGGCCTTGCCCCGCTCGCTGCGCTTCACGTGCCCTTTTTCCAGGACGACGCGAGGGACGGATCGCAGGGCGGCGTTGCCGATCGGCCGCTGGAGAGGGGTCTCGACGTCGGCCGGCTTGAGCGGGCTTTCCCGCCACAGAGGACGGAAAACTCACCGGCAGGGGTCAGTAGCCGCCGCGGCTGCTGCGAGAACTGCGGCGGCTGCTGCGTTCGCTCCGCCGCTCCGAACGGGAGCTGCGACTGCTCCGCTCGGAGTAGCCCTCTTCGCCGTATCCCCGGCTGCGACTCGATGAGGAGGCTCGGCTCGAACCGCTGGTGCCGGTTGAACTGCTGGATCGGGTCGACCGGAAGGAGAGCGTTCGTGTCGCCGCCGGGGCGGGCCGTGAAGTCGTCGTCTTGGGCTCCAGGCCTCGCGGGGTCTCGACGAACGTGGGGATCGTGAAGCGGCGCTCCCACGAACCCATCGCGATCAGATTGGGATCGGTGCTCGCCGGCCGCGTCGTGGCCGACGGCTGCGTCGACGCCGGCTCGGCGTTCAGCGGCAACCATAGGCCGAACAACGCCACCAAGCCCCCGGCCCAAGCCGCGATACTCACAATGGTCTGCTTTCGGATCATCGCAGTGGACCTCGCTTACTCTGCCCCGACCCCACCCGATCATTCTATCCGCATCGGCCACCCGTTGGCCACCCCAATGCCAATTCACGATTGCGCGATGCCTTCTCTGATCGGCAGATAGGCCCCGCTCTTTTTGACCAGCCGGTCGCCGGGCTCGATCCGGCCGTCGAAGAATTGCCGAACCACGCGCATCCGCAGCCGCATCGAGGCGTCGCGGCCCTCGTCCGTCCGGTAGCCGACGGTTACCCAGTCGTTGTCCAGGCGGTCCTCGTCGCGTGCGACGGATGCCCGCTGGTGCTTGACGCCCGTTACCACGCCGCTCCAGGCGGCCTCGCGGACCTTCTTGTTCCTCCGGCTGATGATCAAGCTGATCACGATGACGATCGCCAGTGCACCCAGGAATCGCAGGGGCATCGCGGACCACCTTTCCCATGTCGTGCGAGAGCCGCACGCGACCGCGCACAATGTAACTTCCGCCGGGGTCCCACGCCAGGGTGGTCAGGCAGGTGCGAGGAGGCGCGTGACGGTCTGGGCGGCGACACCGACGTGGGCTTTTCAGAGCCCCCAGCGCCAGCGACGGGTAGACACGACCCACTCGCTTGCGCTCAAGGCTC
>JACQVT010000747.1 GCA_016209665.1 Planctomycetota bacterium
GGTCGGCGGGAAGCGCAAGTTGATCATCCCGCCCGACCTGGGCTACAAGTTTGAGTCGAAGCCGGACATCCCGGCCGGTTCGACCCTCGTGTTCGACATCGAGCTGTTGGGGCTCGAGTAACCTGGTTGAACTCGTCATCGCATCCCCTCATCGTTTACAATGCCTGGGTCATGGGGCAGATTGAAGTCCACGACCTGTGCAAGACGTTCAAGGTGGCTGAGCGTGAAGGCGGTTTGGGCGCCGCAATGCGCAGCCTGCTGTTCCGCAAGCACCGGCAGGTCCACGCGGTCGACCACATCAGTCTGGACATCAAGGCCGGCGAGGTCGTCGGGTTCCTGGGGCCCAACGGGGCCGGCAAGACGACCACGCTCAAGATGCTGAGCGGCCTGCTGCATCCGACCGCCGGTGAGGCGACGGTGCTCGGTCACGTCCCCTGGCGGCGGGAGTCGGCCTACCTCCGCCGCATCAGCATGGTCATGGGCCAGCGCAGCCAGCTCAACTGGGACCTGCCGGCGATGGACTCGTTCCTCGTGCACCTGGCGGTCTACAACGTCGAGAAGGCCGCCGGCCGGGCCGCGCTGGACGAGCTGGTCGAGCTGCTGAGCATCGGCGGCGTGTTGAAAAAGCAGGTCCGCACGCTGTCGCTCGGCGAGCGCATGAAGTGCGAGATCTGCGTATCGCTGCTGCACTCACCGTCGGTGCTGTTCCTCGACGAGCCGACCCTCGGCCTCGACCTGACCATGCAGGACCGCATCCGCGACTTCATCCGCGAGTACAACCGCCATCACGGGGCAACGATCATCCTCACCTCGCACTACATGGCCGACGTGACCGCCCTGTGCAAGCGGATCGTCGTCATCGACCACGGCCGCATCCTGTTCGACGGGCCGCTGGCCGACCTGAGCGCCCGGCTCGCCCCGTTCAAGATCATCTCGATCGACCTGCAGGACGACGTGGACGGCTACGCGTTCGAGCGCATGGGCGAGGTCGTTGCCCACGAGGGCCGCAAGGTCACGCTCCGTGTGGGCAAGGAGGACGCCGCTGCCGTCACCAGCCGGCTGCTCGCCGACCTGGCCGTGCAGGACGTGACGATCCAGGACCCGCCGATCGAGGACGTCATCCGTCAGGTCTTCGCGAGCGGGAGGGGGACCCACCCGTGAAAGCGCTGGTCCGTGCCTTGCCCGCCTTGCTGTCGCAGTCGCTGGCCACGATGTTCCAGTACCGCGGCGAGATCATCTTGTGGGCGGTGTGGGGCGTGGTGTATCCGGCGGTGTCGATGGCCATGTGGGCGGTGGCGGTCAAGGGGGCCCCGGGGGGCGAACAGATCGGGGGTTATGCCCCGCGCGATTTCGCGGCGTATTTCTGGCTCACCATGGTCGTCGGGCACGTGTGCACCGCCTGGGACGTCTACGAACTGGGCTGGCAGATCCAGACCGGCCGCATGTCGCCCCGACTGCTGCGGCCCATGCTGCCCGTCTGGCAGCACGTCGCCGACAACGTGGCCTACAAGCTCGTCAGCCTGGCCGTGCTGGTACCCATCTGGCTGCTGATCGTGGTGGTGTCGAGGCCGAATTTCGACACCGGCCTGCACGAACTGCTCCTGGCCATTCCCGCCGTGACGCTGGCGGCGATCATCAATTTCGTCTGGTGCTACAACCTGGCGATGGCGGCGTTCTGGGTGACGCGGATGGAGGCCATCGGCCAGGCATGGTTCGGGGCCGGCCTGTTTTTCGGGGGACGACTGGCCCCGCTGTCGATCATGCCGGAGCCCCTGCAGACAATCGCCTCGGCCCTGCCGTTCAAGTACGTGATCTGGTATCCCTGCGAGCTGCTGATGGGCCGCCTGTCGCCGCGGGCCATGACCGGGGAGATGCTCAACCAGGTGGTCTGGGTCGTGGTCGGGTTGGTTGTGTTCCACGTGGTCTGGCGGGCCGGCGTGAAACGCTATTCCGCCGTGGGCGCATAGGCGGGAGGAGATGAGGGATGAGAAGGATGAGGAGGATGAGGAGGATGAGAGGGATGAGGGATTCTGGCCGATAGCTGACAGCCGATAGCTGATAGCTGATAGCTTGTTTATGTTGCGTCATCTTCGACTTATCTGGTTGTTCACCCGCGTCAGTATCCAGGATACGGCCGCGTATCGGACGGACTTTTTCGCCCACGTGCTGGTGACCATCTTCAACGGCGGAGCGGAACTGGTCGGGCTGTGGACGATCTTCTCAAACACCCGGTCGCTCAACGGCTGGAACGCGTTCCAGATGGTCGCCCTGTTGGGCGTGTTCCGCACGATGAACGGCATCATCGGCATGGTCATCGCCCCGAACATGCGGCTGATCATGGACGACATCCGTGAGGGCAAGCTCGACTTCATCATCCTCAAGCCGATCAACGCCCAGTTCTACGCCAGCTTTCGCCGCGTCATTGTCTGGCGGCTGGCGGATATCGCCCTGGGCCTGGGACTGGTGGCCGTCGCCTGCGTGAAGCTGTCCGCTTCATTGACCGCCGACAAGCTGCTCATGTTCCTGGTCATGCTGTCGGCCGGCTCGGTGATCATCTACTCGTTCTGGCTGGTCCTGGCCACGCTGGCGTTCTGGCTCACCCGCGTCAACAACATGGAGATGGTTTTCTGGAACGTGTTCGAGGCCGGCCGCTACCCCGTCGACATTTATCGCCCCACCGTCCGCCTCGGCCTGACCTACGTCGTGCCCCTGGCGTTCATCACCACGTTTCCCGCCGCCGCCCTGGTCGGCAAGGCCCAGGCCTCGGGCGTGGCGTTGGCCGTGCTGTTCGCCGCCGCCGCCCTGGCCGCGGGCTCGTCGTTCTGGCGCTACGGCCTCCGCCACTACAGCGGGGCATCCGCGTAGCAAACGCGTCAGTCCCGGGCCATCACCCCGATGACATCTACGGTCTGGGGGCGCTGGATGAATTCGTCCAGAGCCGCCCTCAACTCTCTCTGATCGACAGCACGTGAGATCCTCGTCATGGAGATCAAGCTGCACCGGGTACTCCATGCCGGGCACGTGCGTTCGCAACAGCAGGTGTTCAGGACCGCGCGGACGGTTCAAGACGATGCGATACTCCTGTCCGAGGCTGGTAATGGGCTCAAACGGCGGTTTTGAGGCCGCGGGGGCAATGGGTAGGGGCGGACTTGAACCGCCGACACACGGATTTTCAGTCCGTTGCTCTACCAACTGAGCTACCTACCCGGACTCGTCGGGCCGGCCGAAAAGGCCCGACACGAACCATTGATGATACCCTCGCCACACGGACGGGGTCAAGAACTCGACTCGACGCTGGCCGGAGCCGCGGTTACGCTGGGGCACTGGCGGATCTGGCGTTGCTTTCCCACTTGCCACGTTCGTGCGGACGAGGATCTGAACCATGCGGGCAGTCGGCGTGTTCCTGCGGTACGTTCTCAACATCAACACGGTTTGGGGGGTGATGATCCTGGCCGCGTTCGTGCTGTGCGTGGTGCAGCATTACCGACCCTCGACGACGGTCATCCCGGCCGGCGCACTGCATCCGGGGAACGACCTGCTGACCATCCGCATCACGCCGCCGAACAAGGAGAGCAGGTCGTTCGACTTCGTCCTCGACTCGGGCCCCCAGGGTATCGTGATCCCGCAAGAGCAGGGAGCCGCCAGCAAGGAACGTCCTTGGCTGATCTCGGCGAGCCGGGCGGGGGCGGGGTTCGCGCTCACGTGGGACTACAACGGGTACGGCAAGTACGAGATGGCCCTGAACGGCAACACCGTGGCCCACGGCCAACTGGTGACGCTGCAGTCGCTGACCGACGCCGCCTTTGAGTACGCCCAGAAGGGCTTCGACATCGCCCTGGGACTGGTGGCGGCCATGGTGCTGTTCCTCGGCCTCATGAAAGTGGGCGAGGACGCCGGCATCGTACAGCTCGTCGCCAACCTGTTTCACCCGATCATCCGCTTTTTGTTCCCGCAGGTGCCGAGGGACCATCCGGCCAACGGAGCCATCCTGATGAACGTCACCACGTCGATCCTCGGCCTGGGCAACGCGGCCACGCCGTTCGGCCTCAAGGCGATGAAGGAGTTGCAGAGCCTCAACCCGCACCCGGACATCGCCACCGACGCCCAGGTGACGCTGCTGGCGTACAACACCGCGGGCCTCGCCCTGCTCCCGACGACGCTCCTGGCCGTCCGCAAGTCGGCCGGCTGCAACGACCCGTTCGAGATCATCGGGACATGCCTGATCGCCGGGGCCACCTCGACGGTGGTGGCCCTGACGATGGCCCGGCTGCTGGCCAGGGTGCCGTTCTTCACGGTCCGGGCCGCCCTGGCCGAGGGAATGGCGTCGGGCGAACCGCCTCCAGGTGAGTCGGCCGAAGCCGCGCCCGACGCCGAGGTCGCGGGCAAGGAGGAGCGGCCATGAAAGACGCCTCGCTTTTCAAGCTCGTGATCGACCAGATCTCACTGTTCACCGTGCCGCTGATCTTCTTCGTGATCGTCGGCTACGCGATGGCCAGGCGGGCCAAGGTCTACGAGTCGTTCGTCGCCGGCGGCAAGGAAGGGTTCAACATCTTCATCCAGATCCTGCCCTACCTGGTGGCGATCTTCGTGGCCATCGGCATGTTCCGCGTCTCGGGGGCCCTGGACTACCTGTCGGAGCTGCTGGCCCCGCTGACGCTGAAGATCGGCATGCCGTCCGAGGTGCTGCCGGTGGCGTTGATGCGGCCGCTGTCGGGGTCGGGCTCGCTGGGCCTGGCCGCCGAGATCATCCAGGACCGGCCCGACTCGTTCGAGGCCAAGGTCGCCTCGACGATCTTCGGCAGCACCGACACGACGTTTTACGTGATCGCCTTGTACTTCGGCTCGGTGGGCATCCGCAAGATCCGCCACGCGATGGTCGCCGGCCTGATCGCCGACGCCACCGGCGTCCTGGCTGCGGTGTGGCTTTGCCGGGCGGCGTTTGCGCACTGAATGGAGGCTTGCGGCCTGCGGCGTGCGGCTTGTCAGGAGGAGGTTATCGATGACACCTCGGAAACTGTTACTCAGCATCGCCGTGGTTGGCGTTTGTGGGCTCGACGCGGTCGTGGCGGAGTCGCCGGTCGAATGGGGGCCCGGGCCGTATCTGATGCTGGACGACACGCTCATCGTCGAGCAGAGCGCCGTCGCCCGCCGCGTGGGCCGACCGTCGCGCTTGCCGGACCCCATCGTCACCGGTTACGAGGACGGCTGCTTTCAGCCCTACCTCACGGTCATCCGGGATCCGCAGAGCGGGCGGTTTCGGATGTGGTACGGCGTGCCGGCCGGTGCGGGCAACGCCTCGGAGACGCGGCTGGCCCTCATCGAATCGAACGACGGCATCCATTGGCAGCGCCCGCATCGGCTGCTGGATACACCCCCCAACCAGTTCGGCACGAGCATCCTCGACGAGGGCCCGGAGCACCCCGACGCGAGCCGGCGCTACAAGTTTGCCTGGTGGAAGAACGGCGGGTTGCAGGTGGCGGCGTCTCCGGATGGTGTAACCTGGACGGCCCTGGCCCCGGGGGTCGTCCTGCCCACCAACCACGACATCACCGGCATTGACTGGGACCCCATCCGCAAGCGGTACATGGCCCTCGTGTCCGTGTACGGCGTGGACGGGCCATACAAGAACCTTCGCATTCCTCATCAGAGCGTCAGCGACGACCTGATCCACTGGAAGCAGCCGCCGTGGCCCATCGTCACGCCCGACCCCGCCGCCCCGATCGAGAAGGGCGAGACGCAGTTCTACGGCCTGAGCGCGGTCCTTCCTCGCGGCCGCCTGCTGGTCAGCATGGTCAAGGTGCTCCGCGACGATCTCAACTGCGAGCCGGACAAGACCGCGGCAGAGCTGCACGACTCCAGCCGGCCCTTCGGGGGCATCGGCTACACAGTCCTCGCCTGGAGCCACGACGGCGAGCACTGGAAGCGCGACACCGAGCCGTTCCTCCAGCGCAATCCGCAGCCCGGCACCTGGGACCGGGCCATGACCTGGGCCGACGACCAGTTGATCGTGGGCGACTACACGTACATCTACTACGGCGGCTACCGCTGGGGCCACAAGGCCGAGCGGTTTACCGGACGCCAGATCGGCTTCGCCCACATGCCTCGCGACCGCTACGTGGGCTTTGCGGCCGGGGCGGCCGACGGCCGTCTGCTCACCCGCACCGCGAACCTCGGGGCATCAGTTCTGACGGTCAACGCCCGCATCGACCCGGCCGACGGTGAGCTGAAGGTCCGCGTGCTGGGCGACACCGGACAGCCGTACCCCGGTTTCGACTGGGACGATACCGCGGCCATCAAGGGCGACCGCGTCGACCACCGCCCGAC
>JACQVT010000748.1 GCA_016209665.1 Planctomycetota bacterium
GCCGCACGCCACGTCGAGCAGCACGTCGTCCGGCCGCACATCCGCCAGCTTGACCATCTGCCGGCGCCAATACTTGTCCCGTCCCGCGCTCGACAGCGAGTTCACCAGCTCGTAGGTCGGCGCGATCGCGTCGAACATCCGCCGCACCCGACAACTCTTGTCCGCCTGCGCATGCGGCGACGCCAACCGCGGTGTATCCCACTGCACCTCCGACGTTTGTCCCGGCTTCACCTCGACCGACATGCAGTCATTGTAGGTGGCTATGCCGGATATCGGAAGGAGCCGACCGGCTATGGGCGGCTCGCAGCGAATGCGGAAAACGGGACGAACTCGATCATCGACCATCAGACCTGGCCAGTCTTGCTCTCCCCATCTGCTCAGTGCTTCCTCATTCGCGTATGGCTGTCGCTTCGCGAGCGCCGACAGCTTACAATAGGCCCGATGGAACTGCGGGTCATCCAACCCGACGCGAACCCCGTGCTGCCTCCGCTGTATGGCCGATGGATGGACACCTTGCTGGGCAAGGCGATCCCGCCGGAAACCGTGGCCACGTGTTCCGACTGCGCCATGTGCGCCGAGGACGAGCAGGAACGGATGCCCTCGGGCTACTACTTCGATCCGGGGATCAAGTGTTGCAGCTTCATCCCCGACCTGCCGAACTTCCTGGTCGGGCGAGTCCTAGCCGACGACGACGCGGGGCGAGCGGCCGGGCGGGCGACCGTCGAGCAGCGCATCGCGGACGGCGTGGCCGTCACCCCGCTGAACCTGGGGCGGCACCCAACCTACCAGGCGCTCTATCAGCACGTGACCAACACCGCCGGTTTCGGACGCGACCGAACGATCCGCTGCCCGCACTACCTCGACGAGCGGGGAGGTCTATGCGGCATCTGGCCCCACCGCGAGTCCACCTGCACCACCTGGTTCTGCAAGCACGTCCGCGGGGCGACCGGCAAACACTTCTGGGCGACGCTGCAACAGCTCTTGCAGGGGCTGGAGACGGAACTCGCCTTCTGGTGTGTTCTGAAGCTCGACCTGGGCCGCGAGGCGGTCGGCCGGCTCTTCACCTCGTCCGTCCCGTCGCTCGACCCCGACCCCAAGGGCGAGGGGCGTCTCACCGGCGTCCCCGATCGGCAGGTCCGGCAGGCGAACTGGGGCCGCTGGGCCGGCCGCGAACGCGACTTCTACATGGAATGTGCCCGGCTGGTCGAACCGCTCTCGTGGGCAGACGTGGAGGCGATCTGCGGCCCGAGAATCCGGGCCTACGCCTCCGTCACCGTGGACGCCTTCGAGCAGTTGACCTCATCGGCGGTGCCTCCCCGGCTGCGGGTGGCGACGTTCAAGGTGCTCCTGGCCAAGCCGCGCATCAGCCGCATCGAGTCTTACAGCAGTTGCGACCCCGTGACCGTGCCCAATGCCCTGCTCGATCTGCTGCACTATTTCGACGGCCGACCGACCGACGAGGTCGTGAAGGCCATCGAGGCGGACCACGGCGTCGAGGTCGAGGAATCCCTTGTCCGCAAACTCGTCGACTTCCGGATACTCACCGCCTGCTGACGCCCCGGGCGCCCGGCCCCATCAGTTATCGTTCCGGGACCTCCGGGACAAACGCCCCGAGCGCCCGCCGATCCGCGAAAACTTGCAGGCCATGCGGCCCGAGCGGCGACGTGCGGCCGCCAGGGCGCCGACTGCCAGCAGGACCGCCGTGGTCGGCTCCGGCAGGGCGTAGAACCCGTCGTAATAGTCCACGCTCAGCGGGTCAGCCTGGATGGTCACGGAGACCGGCAACGTGCCCGGATTGCCGTCCGTGTCGAACTCCAGCCGCATCATCCGGAAGTACGTGCCGTCCAGCATCGGCAGCACCGACTTGCTCGGATCGACCGGATCGGACATGAGCGGGATCGTGCCGACGTCGGCCATGGTCAGACGTGCCTCGTCGGGCAGGCCGTACGGGCGAATGGCGAAGTGCACGATCGCGCCGGGGGCGATGCTCATGCCCCCGGTCGCCTCGCCGGCGTAGATCACCGGCACAAAACCTCCATCCTCCGTGGCGTAGCCGAAGTCCCACAGCGCGTTGTTGCCCAGGACGGCGGACACGTCGACGTGATCGTCGGAGCGCGTGAGCGGGAACGGCTCCGACCAGGGCGGCTGGGGGCCGTCGTCGGTCTCGTCGTAGCGCACGCCGCGGACGAACCGCACGTCGATGTCGCGGTCCGACCCGCTGGGGGCGAAACCGACTTTCTTGCCCTCGCTCAGCTTCTTGACGTTGTCGGCGATCTGCTGCTTCTCGCGGTCGGTGAAGATGCGCTCGTCGGCGGCGTGCTCGGCCGCGAGGACATGGCGCCCGTCGGCGAACAGGCCCGGCTTGCCGCCCACCAGCGTGCCGTCGCCCTTAAGGCGCGCGGCCAGCACCTTCTTGCCGTTGATGTCGCCCTCCTCTTCGTCTTCCCTGGCCGGGGCATGTGAGTTGTGCGGCATGGCGGGGCAGATTTGATGCGCCAACTCGTGGGCGGCGGTCTCGGCCATCGAGTTGTTCTGCTTGGCGTTGGTGTTGAAAAAGGCCCTGAACGCGCCGTCCGTCAGCAGCTTGCGGTAGACGTACGAATGCTCCGTCCCGGCGGGCGTTCGGCCGTAGCCCTCGCGCGTCTCCTTGTTGTCGAAGGTGATCTCGTGGGTGATCCCCGGCGTCGCCAGGTCCTCGGTGAAGGTGAGGGCGGTGCCGACGTTGAAGCCGCCCGCCGTGAACTCGTATTTGCTGTGGGCCAGGGTGCGGATCGCCGTCTGGTCGGCCGCGGCGATACCCGACTTGTCATGGTCGAACCAGACGACCGGGTTGGCCGCCGGTGCCGCCGCC
>JACQVT010000739.1 GCA_016209665.1 Planctomycetota bacterium
GCATGATCGTCGGCGCGCTCGTGGACGCCGCACCACTCGCGTGCGCGACGCAGCGCATCGAGAGCGTCCATGAGCGATTCCCGCTGTCGGTGGGTCAGCGAAAGCAGGGCCGAACCCCGCTTATCAGTGTCAGAAAACAGCAGTTCCGCCATCCGCGCCTGCAGATGATCAACGCGTTCGCCGGTGCGGGCGCTGACCGCATCCAGCACTGGCACGCCGGGCAGAATCGCCTCGACGTCCCCCGCGCCCTCGCGGCACAGCTCGTCGATCTTGTTCAGCACGACCGCGAACCGCCGACCCTCCAGACGACGTGACATGGCTGAGAAGGCGTCGGCGGGATGGCGCAGAGCATCGATCACGAGCAGCACGAGGTCGGCGGTGGCGATGGCCCCCGCGGTCGCCACGTCGATCCGCTCCTGCAACGTGGGGTCCGACGTCTCGGCCGGGCGCGCGTCGAATACGCCCGCGGTGTCGCACAGCATGACCTCGCCGCCGGGAAGGTTGATCGGCGCGGCGATCACGTCGCGGGTGGTGCCCGCGGTGGCGGACTGGATCGCCCGATCCATGCCGGTCAGCCGGTTGAACAAGGTGCTCTTTCCCGCGTTCGGCCGGCCCGCCAAAACCACCCGCGGCAGCAGATCGAGCCGCTCGGCGGACGCACTCGTCCGCAGCAGTTCATCGAGGCGCGACGCGATGCGGTCCACCGTTTCGCGCGTGCGGCCCGGCGAGACAAACTCGATCGGCTCCTCGGCGAAGTCGATCCCCGCCTCGATGAGAGCCAGCAGGTCGGCGAGTTCCTCGCGCATCTCGCGGGTATGGCGGCCCAGGGCCCCGTGCAGGAGGGCTTCGGACGCGCGGAGCTGGGCATCCGTCTGGGCGTGGATCATGGCCGCGACGCCTTCGACGCGGGTCAGGTCAATCGCCCCGGAGAGGTAGGCCCGGCCGGTAAACTCGCCGGGCTCGGCGATTCGGGCGCCGGAGGCGGTCAGTTTGTCGAGCAGGATCGCCAACACGGACGGCGAGCCGCTCGTATGCAGCTCGACCAGGTCCTGGCGGGTGTAGCTCGCCGGGCTGCGGAACGTGTAGGCCTCGGCGGGCAGGGCCGCATCCTCGTCGAGCTGCACCAAGCCGGGGAGACGCCGGGGGCCGCCAACCTGGTTCAAATCGAGGCCGTCGCGGGCCACGAAAACCGTGGCCGCCAGTCCGAACGCCCGTGGTCCGCTCAGACGAATGATGCCGCGGACACCGCTGCCCGGCGGCGATGAGACGGCGACAATCGTGTCCTCGATGCGGTCGAACATGTGGCGTCCACCGCGCTCGCAGGTAAGGGCGCGGCCCGACCCGGGACGCTCCCGTGTCCACCGATGTCGGCCCCGGAACCGCCGAAGCCAAGTGCCGGGGCCCCCGGGATCGCCCTGCACGGACCTTCCCCGTGCAGGCACATGGCACGATCCCGCCTGGAGCCGGGCTCGGAGGAGCCGACACCACAGTATGATCGGGGAAGCCCGGAATCCAGAAGGGCGGAACCTGCGGTTGTCAACCTGATGCGGCCCGTTGCGGCTCGGACACCGCGGGTGCTGCGGGTACCGATGCCTGCTAACCCTCGACCAGCGACCGGATTCGCGTGATGAGCCGGTTCGTGTCCAGCGGCTTCGTCAGGATGTCCACCACGTTCCGTGCCGCAGTGAGCCTGGCGATGAGGGGCTTCGTCGCGTAGCCGGTGATGACGATGCACTTCAAGTCCGGATGGGTCTTGCCCAGTTCCTCCGTGAGATCCGCCCCGGAGAGCCCGGGCATCTGGACGTCGGTGATGACGAGATCGAAATGCTGCCGCTCGATCAGCCGCAGGGCCTGAGCGGCACTGTTCGCGGCGACTCCCTCGAAGCGGGCGTGACGCAGGAGCCGGATCAGTCCCTCGCAGAGCAGATGGGTGTCGTCAACGACGAGAATTCTCCTCGTCGAAGTACGCTGCTCCGGGAGCGCATCCTGAACCGAGGGGAGCCCTGCGGCTCTGGACTGGCGCCCGGCACTGGACGGCCTGCCGGCTGGAACGGGGCTTGCGGATCCGACTTCTCTCATGTCTGGCGACTCCGATCCCGACCATTATCGGGCCCATGGTCGGAGGGAGACTCCCGAATCGAGTCCCCCTCGGGATCCCGAGTGACGCTGCCTCCTACCCATCGGCAAGTGGAGGCCGGTCCGTAAGGTTCTATACCACGAATGCCTGCTGGCACAGGCACTCCAGCAGGTTCTCCAGGAAATCGCCGACGTTGACCGAGATCACCACCGACACCTGGCGGGATTTGTCCTTGGCGATCATGGGGCGGGTCCGGCCGGCTTGCGGGCCGGCGGTGGTGACCTCGATGGCCATCTTCGAGCGC
>JACQVT010000078.1 GCA_016209665.1 Planctomycetota bacterium
CCGTTCAAGGACACCTCCGGCCCCAGCCTCAACATCCTCATCAAGCTGATGAGCATGGTCTCGGTCGTGTTCGCCGGCCTGATCGTCAAGTATGCCCCGCAGATCAGCCAGATCCTGGGCCTGGGCTGATGCCCAGCGGCCCGCCGGCTCGTCCACGAGTCTGGACGAGCCGCATGGTCGCCAGAGGCGACTCGACGTGACGAGCTTGTCCCGGCGAATCCGCTCAACGAACGGGGACGTCTCCCAACCGGAGACGTCCCCGTGCGCGTTCATGCCGTCCCCCTGCCGAGAGGCGGTTTTGGTTGGGCTCGTTTTCACAACGATCTGGCGGCCAGCTTCGTTCTCGATCGAACAGGCGATCCACGACGTTTCACTCGCATCATAGGTCGCCGACGCTTACGGCCAATGGTGGACAGAGTCCAACTGACGGTGGACGGTCTCAAGGCATGGACTCGCTCATGGGCACGATCGGGAATCGGCAGAGGCGCGATCGATGACCGGGAACTGCGGGCAACCCGCGATTATCCCCGTTCAATCGCCAAAGTCGAGTTACGTGCCGGTCATGAGTCTCTTCATGGCCGGCGAGACGGCCCAGCCAGCCACACCTGATCGCCGCAAAAAACCGCAAACGACACAGCGAGCGCTTCGCCCGCAGCCCAAGTGTGGAGCGTCGGTTGGGACCTCGGGCTCTAGGAATCTGCGCGCCGTGGGAAGACTCGGCCGGATGGCTGTACAGATAAAGACCCGGCCGCCCTGAAAAAGACTCCCGACCCCTTTGAAAAACCGCGTTGCGGCGGCGGCCGCGCGGGGTGATGGTGCCGCCCCAGGGTTCGACCAGACGGCCTTCATGAACGCCAGCGACCGCGGTATGGGCGTCACCATGAAGAAGCGATGACCTTCCTTGCCAAGCGGTTCCGGCCGCATTAGCCTGACTCCCTGCGTCCTGGCGGTTCAATCCGGGAAAACCATCAATCGGAGGAGATACACATGAGTCAGCTCAGCCGTCGTGAGTTCATGAGGAAGTCCGCGATCGGCGCCTCGGCCGCCGCCTTTGTGTCGGCCGGGTCCGCCCGGGCGTATGCGGCCAACGAGAAGGTCCGCGTCGCCTGGATCGGCTACGGAGGCCGGGCCACCGGGCTCATGCACCACATGCTCGAAAAGTGCCCGGATGCCGCGATCGTGGCCATGTGCGACCTCCGGCCGGACCGCGTGGAGGCGGGCCTCAAGGCCGCCGAGCGCGACAAGCCCAAAGGGTATCCGGTCAGCGAACCCCTCGAGTTCCGCAAGATGCTCGATAAGGAGAAGCCCGACGGCGTGATGATCGTGACCGCCCCGTGCGATCACGCCACCGTCGTCGTCCCGACGCTGGAGATGGGCTTCAACACGTTCGCGGAAAAGCCCATGGACATCACCGTCGAGAAGATCGACGCCATCACCAAGGCCGCCCGGGCCTCCAAGGGCTTCTACCAGATCGGCACGCAGCGGCGATGCCATCCGACGTACCGGGCGGCGATGGAAGCCATCCACAACGGGCTGCTCGGCCGCGTGACCTTCATGCAGGGCGGCTGGCACTGGTCGGGCGACCCGTCCGGGGCCCACGTCGCCCGCGACGGCGGCCGGCTCACCGAGCAGGCCAGCCACCACATGGACGTCATGTCCTGGGTGATGAAGGACGCCGCCCCCGAGAGCTGCGTGTCGATGGCCCTGGCCGACAAGAACACCGAGCCCAACGAACAGAGCGAGACCAAGTCCGCGACGGTGTTCAAGTTCCCCGGCCCCGCCCTGTTCTCGTACACGCACCTGTGGATTCTGCCCGGCAAGTTCGACAAGGAAATCCTGCTCGCCTTCGGCGAGAAAGGGGCGATGGACTTCAACGAAGCGCTCTATACCGGCCGCGACGAAAAGGAGCAGCGGTTCGGCCCGGCCATCGGCAAGGCCTGGGACCAGGGCACGCCGGATTCGCTCGTGCACTTCGTGGACAACATCAAGAAAGGCAACAAAAAGCCCTGGGCCAACGCCGAGACCGGCCGCATCTGTTCGTTGATGTGCCTGATGGGCCGAATGGCCCACGTCAACGCCAAGAAGAACGCCTACGAGCCTCGGGTCGTCAACTGGAAGGAGCTGGGCTCGACGACCGACCTGTAGTCGGGACGGATCACGAAACCCGGAGGCGCCGTGAACGAGCCGCGGGGGTTATCCCCGCGCATCCGGCCAGTCGCGGCGCCGGTTGGTTGATCCCGTGTCTCCTCAGCGCGGCTGTTCAATGATCGACTCCTCGACGATCGGGGGCGGGGGTTCGCCGGGTTGACCTGCCGGAGCCTGTGCTGCCGGCGTTGTCTGGACGGGTGCGGGCACCGGCGGTCCGGGCGGCCGGCCCGCGCCGGCGCCGGGTCCCGGCGGGCCGGGGGGCGGCCCGGGGGGCAGCGGGGGCAGAATGCGGCCCGCGTGGGCGGTGAGGCGGTCCTTGGCGGCGCTGTAGATCACGACCTCATCGTCGTCATGTTCCACGTCCTCGGACGCCAGGGCCTGCCGGTAGAACTGCAGCGCCTGGTCGGGTAGGCCCATCAACTCGCTGACGACGCCCATCGCGAACAGGGTCTCGTGCTCGTCGGGGTGTTTCTTCAGATCGCGCTCGAAGGCCGACATTGCCCCCGCGTAATCGTCGCCTCGCAATAGGCGGATGCCCTGTTCGGCCGCGCTGTGCTTGCCGACCAGCTCATACTCGTAGCTCACCCGGACCGGCACCAGCATGCTGACAAACTCCCGCGTCGACTGCTCCACCAGCTCGCCGATGAAATGGTCCACCGGGTCGAGTTCCTTCTCGCCCACCAGCCCCCCGAACCAGAAGTCGGGCGATTTGCGGTCGCGCTTCTGGCTGGGCGGGGGCGAGTACTGCAAGAGGGCCTGGCCGGTGGCCACGTCGATCAAGGTGAACGAACATTGCACCGTCAGGTGCCGGCTGACCTCCTCGACGTCCCTGGTTTGGAGCATCAGTCCCCCGCCGGCCACCGACCGTTCCTGGCGAGGCACCGCCCGCAGCCGCGGATCGTACAGCAGGGCGGGGCTCCGCCGATACCGTGGATAGATCACCACGGGCGGCGGTTGACGTTGGACGATGTACGTCCTCCCGTCGGGCCCGCGCCGCACCTCGGTGTGCGGCCGCCGCTCCACGACCACCGGACCGGGGGCCGGCGCCGGTGCGACCGGGGCCGGCTCCGGCTGCCCCTGGACCACGCCCCGCATGGCGCCGCCCATGATGCTCATCCAGTCGATCGTCGATCGCGTGCCGCGCTGTTCGTCGATGTTGACGATGATCCGGCTGGTGATGAGACCCTGTACGGACAGCAGCTTGCCTGCGGCGGCAGCCTGGTCGCCCCCCACCATGCCGGCCAGGGCGAGATCGTGCTCGCGGAGAACGGCCTGTGTCTCCGACCGTTTGGCGACGGCCAGCGGGGGATGGCTCAGCGCGCTGCCCGCCTGGAGCATCGCCTCGATCATATCGGCGGCCATAATCGACCACTTGCCCTCGCGTTCGTCCTGCTTGATGCCGGCCGCGGAAACTCCCGAATTGATCACCGCCACCGCTCGAAGCCCCTCGGGCAATGGTCGGGCCGGCCCCACCAGGTAGGAGACCGTCACCACTTGTTTTTCCTTGGCCAGACCGGGATGGGCAAAGCCCATCGCGGAGGCGATTCCCACGACCGTAGCGGCTCGATATCGCATGTCGGATCTCTCCCGCGCTTGTCCAACGGTGCTCCGGACGGCAGGTCCGGTCTGCGGAATTCCTTGGCACGTTAGTCGGCCGCGCCAAGCCGAGTCAAGCGCCCCACGGCCACGCGCCGAGCACGGCCAGCGATGCACGGGCCGTGCGCTGACGCACATAATATCAGACGCAAGCAAGGCCCCGTCGGTTGGCAGGGAAGTCCGCGAAAACCCGTTTGCCCTCCGGTTGAACGTATTGTACGACTGTTGTGAAGCCGGGTTTGCGGATCAGGCAATCTGGGTAGACACAAGGTTGGCCACGGCAGCGCGAGAGCCGATAACCGGGGACCACGACGCCGCTGGAGGGGCCGCCAGCAGAGGGGAGCTGGCCATGGATGAGGAAACAAGAATCGAGGAATCTCTCGCGGCCCGCAGTCGCGCGGAGCTGTGGTGTCTGTCGATCCTGCTGGGCGAGTGCGCCGGCGTGATCTACGTCCTCGGGACGGTCACGCTCAAGGTGCTCAACCTCTGGTAATCGACGCCCGCCGCTCTCGCGTACCCGCACGCACCGCTACGGCGCGAAATGCCGCCGCGTCCGCTCGTCCCGCCGCAGCGCCTCCAGGGCGTTGTGCAGGCGCGATTTCACCGTGCCCAGCGGCACGTGCAGGGCCTCGGCGATCTCCCGCAAGTCCAGGTCGTCGACGAAGCGCATCAGCAGCACTTCGCGTTGGCCCGCCGGCAGGGCGGCGACGGCCGCCGGCAGTTCGCCCAGGTCCGTGCCGACGTCAGGCCGGGCCAACACCTGGGTGAGCACCTCTTCGCCCATCACGCCTCGGCCGCGCCTGGCCAGGACGTTCAGGCTGATGTGTTTGACCACCGGATACAGGAACGTGGTCATCCGGGCCGACAGCCGCAGGTCCGGCACCTTGCCCAGCAGGTAAAGGAACGTCTCCTGTAGCACATCCAGGGCGTCGTCCTGGTGGCCGGTGAACCGCCAAGCCAGCCGATACACCCAATCGCGATGGCGGGCGTACAGAGCGTCGAACGCGGAAACATCACCGCGGTTCAGATCGCGCACCAAGGCCGCGTCGTCTCGGGGATCGAATGAAGCCGGCGGGGCGGGAGGGGCCATGAGCGGACACTCCGCGGAACGTGGGGAGGCTGCCCGAGCGAGCGACGCAGGCCCCGATGGTGTACCGCCGCCGCGCTCGGCAGTCCAGCCGGAGGCTGTTATGCTATGATCTGCCGGGATGATGCCGGGACGTGAAGGTGATCGCCGCGATGGCTCAACTACTGGACCGCAAGCGCTTGCGAACGATGTGGGATGATGCCCTCCTCGAGGACGGAGCCCACAACGACGTGACCTCGCTGGTTGCCGTCTCCCCGCGGCAGGTCACGGCAGTCCGGCTGGTCTCGCGGGAGAAGGGCACGTTCGCCGGCACCGCCGTGCTCGACGTGCTCCGCGAGGCCTACCCTACCGAGCTGACCGTGACCGACCGGATTGCCGACGGCGCGGCCTTGGCGCCCGCGACACTGATCGCCGAATTGGCGGGATCGGCCCGCCGGCTGCTCGCCATCGAGCGCACGCTGCTGAACTTCCTGCAGCGGCTGTGCGGCGTCGCCACCGCCACCCGGGCCTGCGTCGACGCCGTCGCCGGCACCGGGGCCGAGATCTACGACACCCGCAAGACGGTCCCGGGCTGGCGCCAGCTCGACAAGTACGCCGTTCGCTGCGGCGGCGGCCGGAACCACCGCATGGGCCTGCACGATGCCGTCCTCGTCAAGGACAACCATCTGGCCGGCATCGAGCCGACCCGGCTGCGGGCCGGTGTCGCCGACCTGGTCGCCGCCGCCGCCGCCCTGGCGCCGCCGCCGCAGTTCATCGAGATCGAGGTCGACAATCTCGGTGAGTTCGACGAGATCGTGGCCGTCCCCGGCATCGACGTCATCCTGCTCGACAACTTCACCCCCGCCGACATGCGCAAGGCGGTCGCCCGCCGCGACGCCCGGGGCCTCCGCGGCAAGCTCCAGTTGGAGGCATCCGGAGGCCTCACCCTCGCCCGCGTCGCCGAGACCGCCGCCACCGGCGTCGAGCGCATCGCCATCGGGGCCATCACCCACTCCGCCCGGACCCTGGACCTCGCCCTGGACCTGCAATCCTCCTGAGCTTCTGACCGGGGGATTCCCCCACACCGAGACGCAATGCCGGTCTCCGGGGCAACTCCCGCCGGCAGCCCAGTGAGAAAGTGAAAAAGTGAGAAGGTGAGAAGGTGAGAAGGTGAGAAGGTGAGAAGGTGAGAAGGTGAGAAAGACCGAGGTGCTCGAGTCCTCCTCTTTCTCATTTTCTCACTTTTCCCCTCCCCAGGGGCGCGCCCCGCGCAGGAGGCGGTACGCGCCGACACGCGAGCCGAATCCGGGTATAATAGTGTCCGGCGGAGTGGGCGAGGCGATCGCTCGGCCCCTTGCGGGCCGGGAGGAAAGTCCGAACTGGGCAGGGCACGGTGGTTGCTAACGGCAACCCGGCGCGAGCCGAGGGAAAGTGCCACAGAAAACATACCGCCTTTGACACGTGACCGGGGGGCTTCACCCGCCGGCTCGGCGCGGCGCGAAGCGCCGGTCACGTGTCAAGGGTAAGGGTGAAATGGTGCGGTAAGAGCGCACCGCGGCGCGGGTGACCGTGCCGGCAGGGCAAACCCCACCGCCAGCAAGCCCAAATAAGCAGCCAGAGGTGGCCCGCCTCGTTACGAGCTGCGGGTAGGGCGCTCGAGCGGCCCGGCGACGGACCGCCCAGATGAATGATCGCCACCCTCGACGCGTGGCCGCAGGCTTCGCCTGCCGACGCGAAAGCGTCGCGACGCGGAGCGTCGGCCACGTGTCAAGGGCAACAGAATTCGGCTTATTCGCCCGCTCCGCCATTGTTTGGCCTGTTCCACCCTGTCGCCGGATCTGTATGGGACCGGCTTGCGGGTCTGTGTGGGACCGGCTTCCAGCCGGTCCATTCTCAGTGTGTCTGGTCGGGCAGTCTCGGGAGCGATCTATGACTCTTCTTCTCTGCTCGTTGGCTCTCGCCGGGACGTTCGCCGCGGCCCCCTCTACGCGGCCCGTACTGAGCGTCGACGGCACGAAGCTGACGCTGCGGACGCGCAAGGTCGAGGTCG
>JACQVT010000740.1 GCA_016209665.1 Planctomycetota bacterium
GGTGGGAATGGTGCGTCGCTCTATTTCCGTAGGACGCCGTCAAAGCGTTGGTTCCATAGGACCGCGTCAACTCGTTGACGCATCTTCCCTTGACAGGTGACGAAAGAACGGCAACAAGTTGCCTTGGTCCTGAAACCCCCACCCAATCTGTCACCGACCGCGGCGGGCATGATGAAGCATCCATGCCGCGCCAGGCGAGGTGTTTCGACGGTCGTCGTGCTGCTTCTCGCGGCGTGGTGGCCGGCGGTCGGAGCAGGGCCGGCATCATCCGCGCCGGCGGCCACCGCGCCGGCGGCAACGGCGGCGGCGGGCGAGCCGCGGTACACGTTTCGGCGCCATCACGATCCCAACGGCACCGGCAAGTTCTACATGGGCCGCGAGATCGCCCTGGTGATGGGGCACCCGGCCGTCGGCTGGCTGGAACGGCCCGAGCGCGAGCGGGAGGAGGAGCCGGCCAAGCTGATCGCGGCCCTCGAGCTGCGGCCGGGCGACGTAGTGGCGGATATCGGTGCGGGCAGCGGCTACATCACCACGCGGCTGGCCCGGGCGGTCGGGGCGGACGGCCGCGTCAAGGCGGTGGACATCCAGCCGGAGATGCTTGAGGCGCTGCGGAACAAGCTGGCGGCGGAGGACATCGGCAACGTCGATCTGGTGCTCGGCGAGGAGGCCGACCCGAAGCTGCCGGACGGTTCGGTCGACCTGGTGCTGATGGTCGATGTGTACCACGAGTTGGCCTGGCCGTTCGAGATGATGCAGGCGGTCGTCCGGGCCCTCAAGCCGGCCGGGCGGGTGGTGCTGGTGGAGTATCGCAAGGAGGACCCGGCGGTGCCGATCAAGCTGGTGCACAAGATGACGGCGGCCCAGGCGATCGCCGAGATGAACGCCGTCGGCCTGCGGCACCGCGAGACGATCGCGACGCTGCCGCGACAGCACATCCTAATCTTCGAACGGCCGATCCCGACGAGCCGACCGGCCACGCCGGCTGAGTGACCCGCCAAGTAGAAACGTAGGACCGATCATTTACCAGCACGAAGCGCAAGCGAGTGCTCATCTCGCAGCTCGCGTCGACGGATGGGCACTCGCTTGCGCTTCGTGCTGGTTAATCGACCGCGGGCCGGACGGTTCATCCACCGTTCCTACTGGGCGATGAGCTTCACGTTTTTCCAGACGCCGCCGCACCAGCCGGTGTTCCAGACACGGACCGCGAGTTGCGCCGGCCGATCCGATTGGAGCTTGCCGGTTACGTCCACCAGGAAGCGCTGGTGGCGGATGTTCTCGCCGAAGCGCGAGGCGTAGAGACGTTCGCCGTCGACGTAGACCGCGGCCTCGTCGGATACCGCCCCGAAGGCCAGATAGAGTTTCTTTCCCGAGGGCAGGTCCGGCGGCGTGTAGCTCAGGCGATACCAGGCGGCGCCGTCGTAGGGGCTGTAGCCCTGCGGCTCCCAGAACTCGCGGACCCGGATCGTCGGCCAGGCGGCATCGTCGAAGGCGGGCTTGGCCCAGCCTCCATCGAGGCCCCGTTCGTCAGGGTCGAGATGAAACCGCCACTCGGGGGGCAGATCGGCGATGAACGCATGTGATTTCCACACGTCGCCGAAGGCGGCCTCGTCGGAGAAGCCCTCCTGCGTGCTCGCCGACAGGACCCGGTAGGTATTCGGCTTACGGTCGCGCGGCGGCTCGGGGACCGTGGGTGAGTGGGCGATCCGCAGGGCGTCGATATAGGGTTGCGGCAGCGGTTTGGTCACCTCTTTCTTATCCGCATCGACGGTCTTGGCGGTGCGGGCCCACCAGTTGAAGACGCCCGGCCACATCCACACGTAGCCGTCGCTGTAGGCCAGGGCGTGGTGCAGGCTGTAGGCGAACTCCTGCGGCGTGTAGTAGTTGTTGTCGAAAACGTCGAGATCCAGCGGTCGGCCCTCGCTGGCGTTCTCCCAGCAATCCGCCCAGAAGGAAAAGCCCACGCGGTGGCTGCGGCGATAACGATCGGGGTCGAAGCTGTGTTCGGGCATGAGGTCGGTCATCATCGTGCGGGCCCGCAGGTACGAGCCGGGCCCGCGGAAGCTGAAGCACTGTTCGTGCATGTCGAACACGCGGGCCGCGGGGCCGCACTCGGACAGCAGGCCGTCGACGAAGGCGGAGACCAGCGTGTAGAGCTTCTGGCGTGACGGCGGGTGCTGGGGCACGCCGCAGTAGCTTCCCGAGTAGCCGAAGAGCAGCAGGATCGTGATGTCCGGGAACTCCTTGACGACGGCCCGCATGATCTCGGCCCCGCGCCGGCGGACCTGGGCGCGGTACTCGTCGAAGCTCCTGGTGTCGTGATGGCGGGCGGCGGCGTAGCCGAAGAGCGGCAGGCCCTCGTAGTATTCCGAGTCGAAGCAGATGCCCTTGAAGCGGGCCTTTCTGGCGGCGGCGGCCATGAGCCGCCAGTTCTCGGTGATCCAGGGGGCCTCATCGAACCAGTCGAAGGCCTCGGCGGTCTTGCCCGGAAACGAGTAGCAGAGGTAGAAGTTGTCGGTGTGGGTGCGGAAGTCCGTGGCGGCCGTCTGGTCGGCCCACTGGTTGAGCTTGTCGGCCTCGATCTTCTGGTAGAACACCATCGGCCCGCCGGCGATGACGCCGTCGAAGGCGATCTCGGGGTCGCCGACGACGGGGCCTCGATAGCAGAGCAGCTTCTTGCCCTTCGTCGAGGGGGCGAACGTGTCCGCGGCGGGATCGGTCGCCGGGGCCGCCGCGACGGCGATGCAAGCCGGTGCTGTTACCAGGCCGACCGTTGCAGCCAGGACGAAGGTAACACACGATCTCATGATGGCTCCTTCCGAACAACGCGAGCGGCGGTCGCAAGGTTCTCCGGGTGCGGCCGCGATGGGCAGTATACGTGGTCGTCGCCGGAAAGGAATGCAGCCACGAAAAGGCTTGTCGTGTTGGAGCAATTCGCCTTCGGTCACGTCGGCGTCTTGTTCAGTTCGTCGATGATGGCCGGGCCGGAGGAAGTGCCGATGCGGGTGGCGCCGGCGGCGATCATGGCCTGGGCGGCGGCGAGCGTGCGGATGCCGCCGGCGGCCTTGACCTTCAGCGGCGAGGCGTAGCGGTGCAGCAGGCGGACGGCGTCGACGGTGGCCCCGCCGGCGGGGTGGAAGCCGGTGGACGTCTTCACGAAGTCCGCCAGGGCCTCGGCACAGCAGCGGCAGCCGGCGATGAGCTGCTCGCGGGTCAGGGCGGCGGTCTCGAGGATGACCTTCAACTCGTGTTCGGGCGAGGCCGCGTGGACGGCGTCGGCGACGGCGGCGATGTCATCGCGGACCACCGAGGTCCCGTCGGCGATCAGGTCGCCCACGCGGATCACCATGTCGATCTCGACCGCGCCGTCGTCGATGGCCCGGCGGGTCTCATCCACCTTCACGTCGGTGCGGCTGGCCCCCAGCGGAAAACCGATCACGCTGGCCACGCGGACCTTGGTTGCCCGCAACCGCTCAGCGCAGCGCTTCACCCAGATCGGATTGACGCACACGGCGATGAAGCCGTAGCGGCCCGCCTCGTCGCAGAGCTTGTCGATCGCCTGAGGCACGGCCTCCGGCTTGAGGATGGTATGGTCGATCATGGATGCGATTTCTTGAGCGTTCATCTCGGGTCACCCGTGCCGGCCGCGTTCGCGGGGCCGGCCGGTGTTGTCGAACCGCAACTGAAATTCCTTGATGTAACCCTTCTTCTGGAAGTGCCGCAGGGCCCCCTCGACCGAATCGAACACCTCGGTGGCGGTGCGGGTGACGAACGGCGAGGGTTCGGCCTTGGGCTTCCAGACGACGTACACCTCCTTGGTCGTCTCGTAGGCGTGCTGCAGCTCGCGTTCGACGCCGCTGGACAGGCCGGGCTTGCCGCTGGGCAGCTCGGGGACGTAGCTGACGATCAGGTCGGACTGGTCGATCAGCTTGAAGTCGCGGGCGTAGATCTGGCCGTCGATGTCGCCGGCGACGGCCGTCACCTCGGCGACGGGCAACTCCAGCATCCGGCCGTGCACCTCGAGCCGGTAGCTCTTCTCGCCGCGCTTGGTGGCCTCGCCCGCCTCCATGAGCAGGCGCTTCTCATCCAGGTCGCCGGGGTCGAAGGTGATGAAATGCTCGGCGATGGTCTCGCGGAAGGCGTCGATCTCGGCCAACACCTCGGGCATGTCCATGACGTGGGTCATGGGGAACGACGGGTAGACCTTGCGACGGTGGCCCTCGAACATGAGACGGTAGACCGACTCGGCCGTGTCGCGCTCGATGCCGCGGGCGATGACGTAGTAGCAGCCGTGGCCGCGGATGATGCGAGCGAGGACCTCGGTGGCCAGGATCTCCTCCTCGCGCCAGACGAGGATGTCCTTGAGCGTGTGGGCGAGTTCGTGCTCGCGGGTCAGCCGCTCGTGGACGGCATCGACGTTATCGACGAGCGTGAAGTACAGGTCCGCGTTCAGCTCGACCATCTGGTCGTGGTCGAAGGCCGGGAACAGTCCGTGCCGCCAGCGGAACGTGGCGTGGGTGTTGACCAGGACGTTGGGGGCTTTCTCGGCGATGCGGAGGATGTCCTTGAACACCGACCGCCGCAGCGAGTCGAGGCGGGAGCGGGGCAGGTCGAGGATGCGGCCCGGCACGATGTCCGGGGCCTCCTTGTACATCATGTCGCCGACGTGGCAGACGACGACCTCCTTGCCGCTCCTGCGAGCGATTTCAGCCACGCGCTCCATGAACGGCTTCTTTTCCACACCCACTTGGCCGGTCATGACGGCCCGGATGCCGGCGTGGTCCCGCCGGCCAAACAACGAACCGGTCATTTCCGCGGACATTGGCTACCTCCAGTCGTGCCGGCCCCTTATGGTAGCCGTGGCGGGAATGGGGGTCAAAAACGGCTTTCCCGACGACGATTGCGTCGCGGGGTCCGTGGGCGTCTGGGCGGCAAAAGCGAGGTAATCGTTCCAGAGCCCGGAGCGCCAGCGACGGCTAACCACGACCCACTCGCTTGCGCTCGGGGCTCTGACACACCCCGGTCGGTTCCAGCGCGCACGCCGCGTCGCATTCAGGCCTTGGTCCGTCTTGAGTTTCGGCGGGGCATGGGATAGATTGACTCGGCCCGACGCTCCCGGCGCCGGGCGGGCCCGATTGCGGGAGGGTCAAGTCCAAACTAACCAAAGAAACGGAGTCCGTCGTATCATGGCAACCCCCAGCACCATTGTGAGCAAGAACATCGGATCGATCCTGAGTTCGGCCCTGGACGCGGGCGGCGGCCTGCTTCGCCTGACGCCCACCTGGGTGCCGCGGAGCTTCCTGCACCCCGGCCGGCGGATCAAGCTGCACCCGGATGACTACTATGCCTTCGGGGCCCACCGCGGCGGCATCGATGAACGCTGGTTCGCCAGCACCACCGAGGCCATGAACGATAACCGCACGCCCGACGAGGGGCTGAGCTACATCAAGTTCGAGGGCAAGCGGTTCCAGCTTCGCGAGGCGGTGGCCGAGGCCGGCGAGCGCATGATCGGCAAGACGATGTGGGACAAGTACAAGCGCTGGCCCGTGTACTCCAAGTTCTTCGACAACATGGGGCCGATCCCCCACCACATGCACCAGAAGCACGAGCACGCCGCCCTGACCAACCAACAGGGCAAGCCCGAGGCGTACTACTTCCCGCCCCAGCTCAACAACGTCGATAACAACTTCGCCTACACGTTCATGGGCCTGGAGCCGGGGACGACCAAGGACCAGGTCCGCAAGTGCCTGGAGAACTGGAACAAGGGCGACAACGGCATCACGTATCTGTCGCGGGCGTACCGGCTCAAGCGCGGGGCGGGCTGGCTGATTCCGGCCGGCGTGCTGCACGCGCCGGGCTCGCTGTGCACGTATGAGCCGCAGTGGGGTTCCGACGTGTTCGGCATGTTCCAGAACATCGTCGAGGGGCGCTACGTGCCCTGGGACCTGCTGGTCAAGGACGTGCCCAAGGACAAGCACCAGGACCTGGACTTTATCATCAGCCAACTCGACTGGGAGAAGAACGTCGACACGCACTTCATGGCCCACAACGCCCTCGATCCGATCGTGGATGAGGCGGTCAGCGGCAACGGCTGCACCGACCGGTGGATTACCTACGGCAAGATCGACGGCCAGCAGTTGTTCAGCGCCAAGGAACTGACGCTGGAACCGGGAGCCAAGTGCACGATCAAGGACGCCGGGGCCAGCGGGTGGATCACCGTCCAGGGCAAGGGCCGCATGGGCAAGCTGGACATCCAGACGCCGGTGAGCATCCGCTTCGGCGAGGAGCCGGACGATGAGATCTTCATCACCTGTGAGGCGGCGGCCAAGGGCGTGACGCTCGAAAACACCGGCACCGAGCCGCTGGTCGGGCTGCGCTACTTCGGCCCCGACACGCACGCCGCGGTACCGATGGTGGGTGATGGGCGAAAGCAGTAAGGAGCCGTTCCATGCGATACAGGGTACTGATCGAACAAGACGACGACGGGGTTTTTGTGGCAGAGTGTCCCTCGATGCCCGGCTGCATCAGCCAAGGCGCCACTCGCGAGGAGGCCTTGTCCAATATCCAGGATGCCATGGCCGGGTATCTGGAGAGCCTGCGGAAGCACAATGAGCCCATCCCTCCGGCGATATGGGAGGAAACGGTGGAGATCCCGGCTTGAGCAAGCTGCCTGCCATCTCGGCACGAGAGGCGATTCGTGCCTTCGAGAAGATCGGCTACATGGTCGATCATCAGACCGGCAGTCACGTCATTCTACGACGTGCTCAAGCACCTCACCGCCGACTGAGCGTGCCCAACCATCGTGAGTTGGCCAAGGGGACACTTCGGAAGCTCGTGCGCGAGGCGGGCTTGAGCGTGGAGGAGTTTACGTCATTGCTGTAACGGGGAGGGGCTGCCGGTCGGCTTACGCTGCTTCGGCCCCGACACGCACCCGAGCGTGCCGAGCATCGGTGATGCGAAGAATTGAATGTATGGGACTGGCTTCCAGCCAGTCATGGTGTGGGACCGGCTTCCAGCCGGTCCGATTTCTTGACCTCTCTGGAATCGGCAGTCTGCGAATGGACCGGCAAGATGCCGGTCCCACACAAAAAGGAGCCGCACGATGGCCAAGCACATGAATTCATACCCGAAGTTGCACAACGCCGCCTGGCCGGGGGTGGTCGGCAAGGGGCCGGGGGCCGAGGAGCCCGCGATCGAGCTGGACACCATGCTCGATCTGACCGCCGCCGCGAACGTCGACGGCGTCAAGTTCGATGGGGTGGACCTGTTCCTGTTCGCGCCGCACGTGGACATCGATGCGTCCGACGACGACCTTAAGAAGCTGGCCGACAAGGTGCGGTCGCGCGGGCTGGTCATCGGATCGGTGGTGGCGCCGGTGTGGCCCCCCACCGGCGGCGGGTCGGCGATGGGCGGGCCCGAGGACCGCAAGAAGTACGGCGAACAGGTCCGCAAGGGCTGCCGGATCGCCAAGCGGCTCCACGAGCTGGGCGTGCGGCCCTACGGCGTGGTGCGGATTGACTCGGCGTGCGGGCCGGCCGACTGGCTGGCCGACCCCGCCGGCAACCAGAAGCGCATCGCCGAGACATTCCGCGAGGCGTGCACGATCGCCGACGATTTCGGCGAGAAGCTGGCCGCCGAGGGCGAAATCTGCTGGGGCGGCATGCACTCGTGCAAGGCGATGGTGCAGTTGCTGGAGATGGTCGACCGGCCCAAGACGCTGGGCTTCCAGGCCGACATGGCCCACACGCTGCACTACCTGCTCGGGACGAACGCGCCGGAAGACCGCATCCTGCCGGCGGACTTCCAGTGGTCGGACTCGGCCGCGTTCGAGAAGGCGTACAAGAAGATGACGACCGCCCTGCGCCCGTGGACGATCGACTTCCACGTCGCCCAGAACGACGCGACGGTCAAGGGCTCGGGCTCGCACGACAAGACGGGCCGGCACTGCCTGGCCGACGACCCCAACGGCAAGCTCAACATCACCCGCGAGGCCGGCCGCTGGCTCCGCGACGAATCGGGAAAGCCCACGTGCAAGATCCGCCACCTCTGCTGGGACGGCTGCATGTTCCCCAACGCGGTCATGCACAAGCCGGCGACCTGGAACAACATCCTCACCGCCATGATCGCCGTCCGCGACGCCCACGGGTGGACCGAATAGGCGAGCGGCAGGATGCAGCGAGCGGCGGGGTTTATCCCCGCCGGTTCTTCTCGGCAATGTTGATATGATGGGGGGCAGGAGCCTGCAGATGGACTGGCGACAACGCATCTCGGTGAATCCGGCGGTCTGTCATAAGAGGGCCTGCATCCACGGCACGCGCGTGATGGTTTCCGTGGTGTTGGACAACCTGGCGGACGGCGAGACGCCGGAGAGCATCGCTGCGACGTACCACATAGAGAAGGATGATGTGTATGCCGCGTCCAGTACGCCGCGGAGCGTGCCAAGGAACGGGTGGTACAAGGTCTCGTTGCCACGGGTGAAATATGGTGAAATCGGTAGAAGGTGTTTATCGGCAAGGCAAGGTCGAGTTGCTCGAACCCGCGCCAGACATGGCGGAGGCGCGGGTTCTGATAACGTTTCTGCCCGCTACCGCGGAGGCTACGGTCCTTGCCGACTTGGACGCATACTCTCCCGAATACGAAAACCTCTTCTCCCGCATTCATCATCGTGCCCAGTTGGGTTATGGTCCGACCAACGAGGAGATACTGTGCGTCACCAAGTGGAAGTTGTACCGGCTTACGCGAAAGCACTTCTCCGCGGTGAAGCGGGACGGTGATCGCATCCGGGACTGTCTCCTTCGGGCCGGCCTGACTGATCCTCTCGTGCGAAAGCAGGCCGTGAGCGCGTTGGTTGGGTTGGACCACATTAAGATGGCGCTGGCGTCGGCGCTCCTCGTGGCCTGCTGGCCGGATACCTACAGTATCCTTGATCGTCGCGCCCTGCAGCAACTCCGGGAAGCGAATTGTCACCAGGAACCTTGGCCACTTGATTCAGACCTTTGGCGGCAAGATGTTGACGGCTTCTTCGACCGGTACTTGCTCGCCGTGGAGCGGTTCAGGGTCGCGGAGGGCTTGCCGAGTTTCCGGGTGGCCGACCGCGTTCTCTGGGGTCGTTCGGTGCGTAATCAGATTCAGAAAGGCTTGACTGAACCTTGAAGCGGCGAAAGGACGGCCGAGCGGAGCACCCGACAAAAAACGGCTCAAGTCCGGCTCAAGGCTCGACGGGCAGCGAGGAGGAGCCTTACCCGTGAGAACCAGCCTGCCGGATACAGATAGTCCTCACCGGATTCGTCGATGATACGGATCAGATCCTCAGCCGCGGCGGCACGGTCGGGCAGTACTGGATAGAGCTTCCCACGCACCAAATCAACCTCGTATCCGTCGTTCCGGAGGCAGACTGCAAACGCGGACACCGGGCGCGCACGCTTTCTCGGCTGCCTACAGGAGCCGCTTGATCTTGACGAGCCTTTTTCCGATCCCGTGCGCTTCGTACCAGTGCAGTTCGGCATCACGTTTGGACCCATTGGCCAATCTCACATGACCTACGCCCTTGCGCTTCACCCATCTACCCTTGCCGAACCTCTTCTCGAGCACCTTCAGCTGACGAATTCCGTGACCCGTCGCGATGACCTGAGATCGTTCAGGCCACCGAAGGACATCGAAGGATGGATCCGGCATCAACAAACTATCTTAGGGAGTTGGGCCCGCCGACGTCAAGCCTCGATTTCTGTCTTGACCAGCTATCGTTCTTCCGGCTAGCATCCTGTTGGATATGCGTTGAATCGTGGTGTCTGGACAATTCGGGAGGAGCGATACGTCATGGCGAAGCCACTCAATGTCGGCCTGATCGGCTGCGGGTTCATGGGGCGGACGCACTGGCAGTGAAGCGCGGTTGATGCCCGCTCAGGCTCTCACGCGAGCACAGGGACTATGCAGGTGGACGCGAGATTGATCGACGAAGTGATCCGGCGCATTGCCGGCGTCGTGCGGCCGCGGCGGATCGTACTGTTCGGGTCCGCCGCCACCGGGACGATGACCGCAGACAGCGACATCGATCTGCTGGTGTTGAAGAATGACGTGCGAAATCCCCGACAGGAGAGCACCCGGCTCCGCGCTGCTCTCGGTGGTCTGGGA
>JACQVT010000041.1 GCA_016209665.1 Planctomycetota bacterium
CATTCGCGGAGCCTTGGCCGGCTCATGGCTCGGCTCAAGGATTTCCACCCCAGAGGCATTTGAAGCCCAGGATTCAAGCCGAGTTGTGCGGGTCAGTCAGGCGGACGAGGCCCGTTCGACCGGATAACGGATGATGGTTTTGAGCCGCTCGGGGGCCGTGCGGTTGGGGTCGCTGAGGTAGATTTCGTGGTGCTTGCCGTGGGGGCGGTAGCCTTCGCTCGTGATGAATGCCTGTAAGCGCTCGATGGTGGGCACCTCATCGGTGTAGGGGCCGATGTGCATGACCTGGGCGGCGAGGCCCTCGTCGAACTGTTCCCAGCGGAGCTGGTCGAGGGTGGGCAAGTCCTTTTTCTTGGAGACCTCACGTCGACCGGTCTGGACCAGTTCCGCGGTGACGGGCTCGGGCTGGGCGATCATCATGGTCCACTTCAGCTTGTCCTTGGCCGCGATGAACGAGGCCGGGGCCGCGCACGCCGGGTCATCCGACCACCACAGCCCTTCCAGCGGCATCACCACGAAGTCCTGGCCGCCCGACAGCTTGATGTGGAACTTGATCGTATAGGAGAGGCTATACAGGGCCTCGATGGCCTGACGGAACGACTCGGAGGTGTTCGGGTCGCCCATGCCGTCTACCATCAGGAAATTCATTGCCGGCACTTCGACAATCGCGGGCGTTTTGGCGGACGGGCTGTACAGATGCTTGAACTGGCGCTTCAGGTCGAGCTTATCGGCCATGCTCGTCGCTCCCACAACGACGCCAGCATCATGCCGCCGACGCGGGCACGACGCAAGGCGTCGGGGCTAGTCAACGCAGCGATTTGATGTCGATGCCCAGAGCTTGCAGGAGACGGACAATGACGCGGGTGCTGATCTCGCCCCGGCCGCTGATGAACCGGCGGATGGCCTCGGGCGACACCTGCGACCGGCTGGCCAGGTCCATGACCGACCAGTCCTTGCGTTCACAGCCGGTGCGAATGGCCTGGCGGATGCGTTCCTTCTCCATGGGGCTCTCCTGGCGGCGATTATACCGACCCCGGCCGCGCCCTGTCGAACGAAGGTTATTCGGCCACCCACGGAAACTTGTGCTTGTAGTGGCGGTAGTACAGGCCGATGACCCGCATGGCGACGATCGTGGAGTAGGCGCTGATAGCCGAGTTGACCACCATCATCAGCCAGAAGAGGCTCTGGCCGGTCGTACCAGCCAGCGACTTGGCGGCATCCTGGTAGAACTGCATGTGTGGCATGGCGTTCAGGCCGGCGGCGATCAGCAGCACGGCGCACATGGCCAGGTAGGCCAGCGGGGCCGCCGCCGCCGTGCGCATGATCCGCAGCGGCCACAGCCCGTGGAAGCTGCCGCCGATCGCCACGCCGAGGATGACCACCGGCCAGAAGAACAAGCCCACCACGGCCATAAGGGTCACGACGGTCCAGTGCACGGTGCCCAGATTCACGTACTCGATGAGGGCGAACAAGACGGCCGGCAGCAGCACCACGATCCAGGTGCCGACAAACCGGAGCCCGGACAGGATCACGTCGTCGAGCACGCTGCTGATCCAGACGTTCGGCAACTCGTCCTCGCCGGAGGCGGTCTCGAGGATCACCGTCATGTAGAACGTACACAGGTAGCCGGAGATCAGGAGAAGACCGACGAGCCCGAACAAGCCCGCGAAGCTCAGGGGCACGGTCCACAGGTTGACCAGAATGATGATGATGAAGGTGACGAAGCTGCCCCCATCGAGGAAGAACAGGAACGAGCCGATCAGCTCGATCCAGTAAGGCTTGGTGGCTTCGGTGATGCCGCCCCGGTCTTCGTCGGCGATCTCGTCGCGGCTCGTCTCCCGCACGCGCGGGGGCAGGCGAGCGGGCGGGGCGATGATGTCGTCCTTGTCGGCGAAGTCCAGGAGCTTGGCCTCGCCTTCCGGTGGCCGGGTTCGCGTGGGGAATGCCCGGGCCGCACCGGAGGCTTCGGCCTCGTCGACGGGCGGACCATCGGCCGAGGTGGTTCCGTCCCGCAGTCGATCCGCGCCGCCGGCCGGACCGGCGTCATGCTCGGCCTGCGCGAATACCGCAAGCCAGTCGCCGGCCTCGCCCGAGTCCGCATCG
>JACQVT010000741.1 GCA_016209665.1 Planctomycetota bacterium
ATGATGGCCTGCTCCACCCGCCGGCCGGCGCGGACGAGGCGCTCGTCGTGCTTGAGCTCCCCGGTGACGGTGAGCAGCATGCTCATGGCGGAGATGGCGGCGATGGGGTTGATCGCGTTCTGGCCGGCATACTTGGGGGCGGAGCCGCCCATCGGCTCGAACATGCTCACCCCGCCCGGCTCGGGATTGATGTTGCCGCCGGCCGCCACGCCCATCCCGCCCTGCAAGATCCCCGCCAGGTCGGTGATGATGTCGCCGAACATGTTCGGCACGACGATGGTGTCGTAGAACTCGGGGCTTTTCACGAACCACATGCAGCAGGCGTCGACGTGGTTGTAGTCGCGATCGACGTCGGGGTAGTCCTTCGCGCCGATTTCGTTGAACGCCCGGAACCACGTGTCGCCGCAATAGGTCAGCACGTTGGTCTTGTGGACCAAAACGAGCTTGCCTCTACCGGTACCGGCCTTCTTCTTGGCCCGGGCGAAGTCGAAGGCGTAGCGGAGGCAGCGCTCGGCCCCGAACCGCGTGGTGACCATCTCCTGGGTCGAGACCTCCTGCGGGGTACCCTTTCGCAGGAAACCGCCGCCGCCGGTGTAGAGGTCCTCGGTGTTCTCGCGGATGACATCGAAGTTGACGTGCTCGGGCCCCTTGTCCTTGAGCGGTGTCTCGACGCCGGGGTAGAGCTTGACCGGCCGCAGGTTGATGTACTGATCGAGCGTGAACCGCAGGTGCAGCAGCAGGCCCTTCTCGAGGATGCCCGGTGCCACCTTCGGATCGCCCACGGCGCCCAGGTAGATCGCGTCGTACTTCTCCAGCTCGGCAACCTCATCGTCCGTGATGACGGGGATGGTCGGCTGGTTCGGATCGCCGCCGCGGGCCAGGTACCGCTGGCCGCTGAAATCGAAGTCGGCCGTCTCGTACGTGAACCCCTCCCTCGCCGCCGCCGCCTTGAGTACCTTCAGGCCCTCCGCCACAACTTCCGGCCCCGTCCCGTCCCCGCCGATAACCGCGATCTTCAACACGATTCTCGCTCCTTGTGAAATCCGCTCGACCGGGGCAACGGGCCGCCGTCCCGGTTGGTTGGACGAAAAACCGAACTCGTCACGGTATCAAAACGGGGGGAAGCGTTCAAGGAGAGCCGAAATGGACTTGCGCATGACGATCTGGGCGACTTCTACTGCTCGCGGCTTGCGCTGCGGGTCAGCGCGTCCTGGATCATCCGATCGGTGATGTGGAAGTTGGTCTGGCGGAGCTGGTGGAGTGTGTTCTTCCGCGAGACAAGGCCGCGTTCCGCCGCGATCTCGATGACGGCGAGTGTCCCGAGAGGCCGTATCCCCAGACGCCTGGCGATGCTGCGGCCCTTAAGGTCGTCCATCAGGATTCGGTCGGAGACGATGATCATCGAGACAGGAGATCTCGCAACGAAGCCAGGTCTTCCTGGATTTCTGCGCCGCAGACTTCGCGTACCGCTCCGCGGTTCTTCAGAAAGCCCTCTGCTTCATAGACCGAGATGCCGAGCACGTCGCTAACCTGCCCGATGCTAAGCCTGCCCGCGCGATAAGCCTCGACCGTAAAGGCTTCCTTCGCATCCCGATCCAGATCGGGATACTGCTGACGCAGGTGGGTTTCCAGGTCGGCTGGTAAATCAAATGTCACGGGCATGATATGCTCCTGGGATCGATCTCACCCGTCCCGCCTCGGTCATCATAGCACTCCCGGGCCAAATACTCCATTCTGTGGTCCTCTCTATCGTCGTTGGCTATAGTGGCGGTCCAGGAGTTGTGTCGTTATGGGTCTCCTGCAAGCGGAGAGGGTGGATGCTCGCCGATCTCAAGTGCGTGTTGGTGTTTGTGGTCATGAGTGTCCTGGGGCTGGCCGGATGTGACCCGGCCGGCGATGTCGGGCCGGTGCGGGTCGAGGAGCGGGAGTGGACCTCGCCGGTGGGCACCAAGGGCGTGCAGCTCCTGACCGAGCACTATGACCTGCGGGTGACGAGTGAGGATGCGTTGCTTCGCGAGTACCTGCCGACGTTCATTGAGGCCACCAACGCGGAATACCGCAAGCTGATCCCGCCGGCTCGCGAGAACGACGAGCCGCTCATGGTGTACATCTTTGGTCGGCGGCCGGAATGGGCGGCGTTCACGCAGGGCTTTGCGCCGGCCCAGGCCCAGGTGTACCTGCACATCCACTCCGGCGGGTACATGGACCACGCGACGGCGACGGCGGTGTTCTGGGACATCGGACGCGACCGCACGCTGTCGCTGCTGGCCCACGAGGGGCTGCATCAGTACCTCACCCGCCACTTCCCCGGCGCTGTGCCGCCGTGGCTCAATGAAGGTCTGGCGACGCAGTTCGAGGATTTCGACCTGAACGGGGCCCGGCCGATCTTCCGACCCGAGCGGAACCTGATCCGCAAGAACAGCCTGCGGGAAGCGCTGACTGTGCCGGATGGCCTGGTGCCGTTGCTGCACCTGCTGACGATGGACGCCGGCGAGGCGGTCACCCGGACGGGGCAGCCGGCCCGGGGCTACTACGCCCAGGTATGGGTGACGGTGCTGTTCCTGCGGACGGAC
>JACQVT010000742.1 GCA_016209665.1 Planctomycetota bacterium
TCGCGGATGCGCGCAGATTTCAGACAGGCCAGCCGCCATTGCGCAGGGAAGAGGTAATGGCCGCGAAAAGTCGCATGAGTCACGGCGCGGGCTGGGCCCGCGGCCCAACGACGCGGAGACGCGGCGACACGGGGACGCGGGGAAAGAAGGTGCCGGCCACGGGAATTTGCGCGCCGTGAGAAGATTCTGGGGGATAGCTGTGCAAAAAAAAGCACAGTCCTGCCCGGGCCAGGTGGTTTCTTGCGGCTTACGGACAGGTCGAGGGCGTCGCGGCGGATGGGGGAGGTTGACGATCCGCATCCTCGGTGAGCGCCGGCGGGGTCGGGTCTGGTTCACTCGGCCGGTTTGCGGCGGCGCTCGGGGACGCTCGGCACCTGCTCGATCATCTCGTTGGGCGCGCCGGGGCGCTTTTTCAGGGTGAAGGCGTCGTAGACGTCGCCGATGGCCGTGCGGGCTTCGTAACGGAGCACCGGGCCGTCGATCGAGATGATCTGGTAGAGCTGGGTGTCCTCGGCCACACGCCGCAGCTCGGCGCGCGGATTGCGCTCGACCTCGTACATCTTGGGACCGCTCACGGAGACGACGTAGACCGTTCCCGCCGAGCCAGAGCGCCAGCTCGTTCCCGTGGAGACGTTGGCCTCGGGCCCGATGGGGCCGGTGCGCCCGTAGGTGTGGTCGTGGCCGTTCAGGACGAGGTCCACCGGGTGGCGGTCGAAGGTTGGCTTCCAGACGTTGCGGAGCGAGGGGTTGTCCCGTTCCTTGGCCACCGAGAAGATCGGGTGATGGAACGTGATGACCGTCCAGGTTCGGTCGCTGGCGGCGAGCACCTTGTCCAACCAGGCCGCCTGTTCTTCCTGACGCTCGTTGGAGTTCAGCGAGATGACGCGGAGGTCGTGGTAGTCGAGGTAATAGGCGGTTTCCTCGAGTCCCGGCGGCCCGTTGGCCGGGAAGGTGAACTGGGCCGTCCAGTGGCGAGACAGCCGGACGGTCTTGCTGCCGTCGGGCTGCTTTACCGACAGGTACTCGTGATTGCCGGGCGTGGCGACGACGGGGATCATGCCGTTCAGCCAGCCGCCGGCGCTGAACCACTCGCCCCACTGGGCGTCACTCTCGGCGGTGGTCACCAGGTCGCCGGCGTGGAGCATGAACGCCGCTCTGGGTACGTCCGACCAGGCCTCGCGGATGACGCGCGACCACATGCTGCGGATGTCGTTCTGGGCATCGCCGAAGTAGACGAAGGAGAACGGTTCCGGCGACACGGCCGCGGTACGGAATTGGAACCACTCGCTGAAGTTCACGCCATCGCCCACGCGGTAGGCGTACTTGGTGGCGGGTTGCAGGTCCTTGAACTCGACTGCGTGTACGTGGCACTTCGACAGATCGGACTTGAACGCGTGGGTGACCGCGTCGAGGCGGCGGGCCTGTTCCTTGAACCGAGGGCCGGCGTCGGCCGGGGCGATTTGGGCATAGGCCCGCTCGACATCCGTCGAGGTGCGCCACGTGACCGCCCTGGTGGTGGCCGCGTCGCCGGTCCAGCTCAGCACGACGCGATCCGGCATGGCCGACGGCCGGTAGAGAACGGCGTCCAGGACACGCGGCGGGGGCTCATCGTCGAATGCGGGGTCGTGCCCGCGGGCCGTCGAACCGGTGAACACAGCACAGGCGGCGGCCGCCACGACGAGGAACGACGCTCTTCGCAAGCCGGACAACCGCATTCGGTCGCGCGGGCTGCGACCGGTAAGGAAGGGAGCCTTCTGATGAACCGCTACGTTCTGATCGAGCATTTCGCATCCTTGTGTGTGGAAGGGCACCCCAGCGGAGAGGCAGGACGCCGCGGCTGCATGTTACAGGATGGATGGCGGGCCCACCAAGACATTCAGTAAGGCAAGGAACCCAGAAGGCGGGCAGGCTTCGGCCGTGAACTCAGCCGAACGGGATGCCCACCCCCCCGCGAACCAAGAAGGCGGGCAGGGATGCCCGCCCCCCAAGGCGGTCAGTTGATGTCGTCGTCGAAGATGTCGTCGTCGACGCCGTCGGTGAGGGCCTGCTGGCGGACGCGGTCGACCTCGGTGTTGAGTTGGGCCTCGCGCTGGGCCTTGTAGGCCTGCCACTCCTCGGCGGTCCAGGCGACCTCGCGGGCCTGGCTGCCCTTGTAGGCCCCGACGATGCCGACGGCGGCCATCTCGTCGATCAGGCGGCTGGCCCGCGAGTAGCCGATGGTCAGCCGCCGCTGGAGGAGGCTCACGCTGCCGCGCTTGGTCTCGAGCACGATGTCGACGGCCTGGTCGAACAGCTCGTCCTGCGGGCCGTCGGCGGAGATCTCGGTCTTGCCGAGCTTGATGAGTTCGGGATGGAACTCCGGCTCGCCCCGCTCCTTGAGCCAGTTGATGACCGTCTTGAGTTCGGTGTCGTCGAGGTAGGTGCCCTGGGCCCGCACGAGCTTGGCCGACCCCGGCGGCAGGTAGAGCATGTCGCCCTGGCCCATCAGCACCTCGGCCCCGTTCTGGTCGAGCACGATCCGCGAGTCCATGCGTGAGGCCACCCGGAAGGCGACCCGGCAGGGCAGGTTGCTCTTGATCAGGCCGGTGACGATCTTGGCCTCGGGCCGCTGGGTGGCCACGATGATGTGGATGCCCACCGCCCGGCTCTTCTGGGCCAGGCGCGAGAGGTACAGCTCCACCTCCTTGGCCGCCAGCATCATCAGGTCCGCCAACTCGTCGATGATGACCACGATGTACGGCAGGTGCAGCGGGATCTGGGCCTTTTCGTCCTCGGTGCTCGGCTGGAAGCGCTCGTACTTCTCCTCGCGGCTCATGCGGTTGTAGGCCACGATGTTGCGGACCTGGGCCTCGGCGAGCAGGGCGTAGCGCTCGTCCATCTTGACCGTCGCCCACTCGAGGATCTGCTCGGCCCGCTCCATCTCGGTGACGATGGGGCACATCAGGTGCGGCACCTCGCGGAACATGCTCATCTCGACCATCTTGGGGTCGACCAGGATCAGCTTGACCATGTCGGGCCGCTGGGTCATCAGGATCGACATGATGATCGAGTTGATGCAGACGCTCTTGCCCGAGCCGGTCGTGCCAGCGATCAGCATGTGGGGCATCCGGGCCAGGTCCTCGACCAGGGCCCCGCCGCTGGCGTCCTTGCCCAGAAACAACGGCAGGGCCGTCTTGGGCACCGACTGGGCGGTCATGGTCATCAGCTCGCGGAGGCGCACCACCTCCTTGTCGAGGTTCGGCACCTCGATGCCGATGGTGCTCTTGCCAGGGATGGGGGCGACCACCCGCACGCTGGGGGCCTTGAGGGCCCGGGCGATGTCGTTGGCCAGCGACATGATCTGGCTGACCTTGATGCCCGCGGCCACCTGGACCTCGAACATGGTGATGACCGGGCCGGTGTCGATCTCGACGACGTGGGCCTCGATGCGGTACTCGGCCAGGGCCTGCTCGAGCACCTTGGCCTTCTCGCGGACCACCGCCTCCTGCTGGGCGTTGAAGCTGTACTCCGGCTCGCGGAGCATGCTGATGGGCGGCAGCTCCCAGGCCGCCAGCTCCGTCGGATAAGGCTTGGGCGGGATGACCGGTACGCCCGACATTGGCTTGGGCGGGGCGGCAAAGTTGACGACCATCCGCGGCTCGGGAGTCAGGGGCTCGTCCTTCTCATCCACTTTGCCATTCAGATCGTCGTCGGCCTCCTCCTCTTCCTCCTCGTCCCAGTCTGCATCCTCGTCCTCGTCCTCCTCCTCGTCCCATTCCTCCTCGTCCTCATCCTCGTCTTCGTCGTCGTACTCTTCGTCTTCGTCTTCCTCGTCGACGACTCCATCCTCGCGTGATCGCCGACCGGCCTTGGCAACCGGCGACCTTCGCTCATCCGCGTCGCCTTCGACTTCCTCATCCTCGTCGGTCTGCGTCTTCTTGCGCGACGGGTTCAGGCGAGGCTCGGTTCCCGTCGATCGGTCGTCCAGGGCCGCCCCTGCTCCCGCCAGCACCGGCTTGAGGCTGCCCAGGCTGGCCATCGCCCGGCGGATGGGCCCCATCAGCCCGGCGAGCCGCCCGGCCATCGGGATCGACCGCCCCAGCTCGCCCGCGGCCTCGCGGACCCGCTCCCCTCGCCGCCGCACGAACTGCGGCACCTTGAGCACCAGTTCCTCCGCCGTGAACAGCAGCCCCACCAGCAGGCAGTAGCCCAGGATCGGCAGCGTCATCCACTTGACCGACCTCTGCATCCACGACGCCGCCGTGTACCCCAGCACGCCCCCGCGCTGCTCGGGCCACCACGCCCCGTGCGACCCCGTCAACATGTGCGCGCACGTCGACACCACGAACACCAGCATCGCGATCCCCAGCATCCGCTGCCACAGCGACGGCAGGCGTCCGTGCCGGGCCAGCACAACGATCGTGAGCGTCAGCCCGATGACCGCCGCGTACACCCCCTTGCCGAAGTACAGGAACAGGTAATACGCCACCCAGGCGCCGGCCCGGCCGGCGGCGTTGTTGGACGGGTCGGGGTTGGGCCAGACGTTGGGGCTCGGCCAGTCGACGGGGTCGAAGCTCGCCACCGCCAGCCACAGAAATGCGCAGGAGAAGATGGTGAATACAATCGCGCAGCCGCGGATCACCTGTTTTCGATGTTCGGATCGGTTCATGCGGAGCGTTTCCTCCGTGATACGCGCCGGTGGGCTGATGCGGCCCCGCACCAGGCTACGAGTGTGCCATCATACCGCCGGTGGGGCCAAGGTCCAGCCGCCCCGCAGCGCGGCAGTAGTCCTAACCAAGTGGCCTCCGGCCGCTTGCGCGCAGACCAACACCGCCGGCGCCTCGATGCTCCAATGGAAGGATTATCGGTCTAACGCCCGGGACGTCTGCAAGGAATTGGGCCCGGGGAGGTTGGTGGGCCGGCTGCGGCCGGCCGCGGCGGCAGCGGGCCTCGATCCGGTCGCCGTCGTCAGCCACGGGAGTCCGCGACTGGAGGCGTCTCCAGCGCCTCAATCAGCCGTTGCCGAACGACGTGGAGTTGCGTCTCGTCCGCCGTCTTGGCTCCATCCTGGGTAGTAACATAGAACACATCGACGATCTGGTCGGCGTGGGTGCTGATTCGGGCCGACCAGACCGAGAGGCCCAGCTCGAAGAGCGTCCGCGTGATGGTGTAGAGGCGGCCCAAGCGGTCATCGGCGAAGACCTCGACGATGGTGAACCGGCTGGAGGTGTCGTTGTCGATCTCGACCTGCGGCGATGCGTGCGGGCGGCCGTTGCTTGGTCCGCCCAGCGGGAGCCGGCGACGGCTGAGCAGGGCCTCCACGTTCTGGCTTCCGCGCAGCACGGCCGCCACCTGGTCGGCGACCTCCTGACGGCGGTCGGGCGGCGGCTCGCCGGTGAAGGTCAAATCCAGCCCCGAGAACGTGTCAATGACCGTGCCGTCGGCCCGGGTCACGATCCGGGCGCTGACGATCTGGAACCCCGACGCCGTCAGGGCCCCGGCGATCTTCGAGAACAGCCCCTCCACCAGGTTGTCGTGGGCGAACACCGTGTACTCCACGAAGTTCGTTTCCGGCCGGTACGCTGAGTCCACGTACGGCGTGTCCGCGCTCAGGGACCGCAGGATCTCCAGGTGGCGGCGAATCACGGCCACGGGCACCGTCTCCAGGTAGGACAGCGGCATCAGGCCGAGCTGCCTGGCGAGCCAATCATCCGGGAACGCACCGGAAAGCCCGCGGACCAGTTCGGTGCGGATCGCCGCCGCCCGCGTCGGTTCGTCGCCGAGCGGGACTTCGCCGGTCAATTCCTCCGCGGTCCGGAGGTACAGCTCGTTCAGCAACGATTCCTTCCAGGCGGTCCAGTTCTCGGGTGAGACGGCCTCGGTGTCGGCGGCAGTCAAGACGTACAGCAGCCGCAACAGTTCGGGCGTCGTGACGGCGCGGGCGAACTGCACCAGGGTCGCCTCGTCGCTCAGGTCCCGCCGGAACGCCGTGACCGCCATCAGCAGGTGCCGGTGCACCAGGAAGCAGAGGACCTGGCGTTCGTGCTCGCTGAGCCCGAAATCCGCCGCCGTCCGTTCGGCGATCTGGAGCCCGGCCTCGCAGTGGTCCTCGCCCAGCCCCTTGCCCACGTCGTGCAGGAGCAGGGCCAGGTGCAGCAGGTCCTTGCGGTGGACCTGGCGATACGCCTGGCCGATGGGTTCCGAATCGTCCAACCGGCGGGCGGCCGCCTCGACCGCCCGCAACGAGTGCTCGTCGACGGTGTACTTGTGGTACAGGTTGAACTGGATCAGGCAGCGGGCCTGCTCGAAGGGCGGCAGGAGCCGGCTCAGTAGGCCCACCCGGTGCAGCCGGCGGAGAACCCCGCCGAGTCCCATCGGGTTGGCGAGCAGGCGCAGGAACCGCCGGCGCGCCGCCGGCGTCACCGCGACCTCGGGGCAGGCGGTCCGCAGGCGCTCCAAGGTCTCGTGACTCACCTCCACGTTGTACAGGCGGGCGCAGTCGAACAGGTGCAGCATCAACTCCGCGTCGCCGAGCACCCGCTCGCGAGCATCGGCGGCGACGGCGATCGTGCGGCGGCTCAGCAGGAAGTACTTCTCGATGCGCCCGGTCGAAATCCGGTCCACAATCCGACGCAAACGCCCCGGACGACGAAGGCCCTCGATGAACCGCGCCACCACGTCGTTGACGGCCGTCGTGTGACGGTAATACTGCTGCATGAAGCGTTCGACACCCAGCAGCGGGCCCTCGTCGCGGAAGTTCAGCCACTCGGCCAGGCGCAACTGCTCCTCGCGGGTGAGCACGTCCTGGGTGCTGCCGGCAAAGAAGTGCATCTCGTGACGAAGGTTCTGCAGGAACTCCAGGCCCCGCATCAGGGCGTCGGCGTCCTCGGCGGCGAGAATCCGGCCCACCCGCAGCAGGTCGGGGTCCTGCACGCCGTACCGCGCGAAGGCGAGCCAGCGCAGCATGTGATAGTCGCGCAGGCCTCCGGGGCTTTTCTTGACGTTCGGCTCGAGCAGCAGCACGGTCTGGGCGTGGTAGTCCTGGTGCTCCTTCGCCCGCTGGCTGAGGATCTCGCCGATGAGCGAGTTGATGGCCCATGCCGGGAACAGGCGGTGGACCTGGCGCTGCAAGTCGGAGAACCGCGGCGATCCCCCGATCAGGAGGCGACTTTCGATCAGGGCCGTCCGTGCCGTCAGGTCCTGCCGGGCCGCCCCGATACACCCCGCCCTCGTCCGCACGCTGTGCGAGAGCTTGAGCCCCACGTCCCACAGGTCGCGCACCATCCGCGAGACGAACGACCGCACCGCCGGCGAATCCGCGTCGCCGGCCAGGAAGAGCAAGTCGATGTCCGAATAGGGGGCCAGATCGCGCCGTCCGTAGCCGCCCAGCGCGACCAGGGCCAGGTCCTTCACGATCGCCGGCCGATCTTCCGGCGGCGAATGTTCGATCGCCTGCCGATACACCCGGGCGACGATCTGGTCGCACAGGTCGGTCAAGGCCGCCGCGACCGCGCCGGGCGGGCGCCCCTGGGCGTGCAGGGCTTTGACTCCATCGCGTCCGCGCGCGAGCAGCGATTTGAATTCCCGCAGACCCGCAAGCTGATCGTCAGGCGCGTTGGACACGGTTTGGTTAGAGCGCCGCCTCGTCCGTCTCGCCGGTGCGAATCCGGATCGCCTTCTCGAGGTCGTAGATGAAGACCTTGCCGTCGCCGATCTGCCCGGTACGGGCGGCCCGACGGATCGCATCCGCCACCGCCGTCTCCTCGCCGGCGGCCACCACGACCTCGATCTTGACCTTGGGGACGAAATCGATCGTGTACTCCGCCCCCCGGTAGTGCTCGGTGTGACCCTTCTGGCGGCCGAAACCACGGACCTCCGTCACCGTCAGGCCCTTCACCCCAAGCTGGGTCAGAGCGTTCTTGACCTCGTCCAGTTTGTGCGGCTTGATGATCGCTTCAACTTTCTTCACAAGGGCCTCCTATCTGCGCTGGGCAGGGGAGTCGTCCATCGTCATTGTCCCGGGCGGACTCCCGCGCCCTCACACTGCGAAGGCCGCTGCCTTCTCGGTTGACATCATGGTCTTCATTCCCGGTGTACCGGCGGCGCCGTGGCCGCCCACGTCGAACACCTGGAAGTTCGGATAGCCTTCCATGCCGTGCTCGTCGACGTCCAGGCCGCGGATTTCCTCGTCCGCCGACACCCGCAGGCCCATGACCGCCTTGAGGATGTAGAACAGCGTGAAACCGGTGGCCAGACACCACACGCCGACCAGGACCACGCCGGTCAACTGCGGCCAGAACTGCTCGAGGCCGCCGTTGTAGAACAAGCCGGGCTTCGGTCCGGTGGCGCCATAGATCGGGTTGCTGAACAACCCGAGGGCCAGCGTGCCCCAGATGCCGTTGGTTAGGTGCACCGAGACCGCGCCGACCGGGTCGTCGATCTTCAGCACGCGATCGATGAACACCACGGACATCACCACCAGCACGCCGCCCACGAGCCCGATGATGAGGGCGGCGTTGGTGCTCACGAAGGCACAGAGCGCGGTGATCGCCACCAGCCCGGCCAGACAGCCGTTGCCGGCCATACTGGCGTCCCACTTGCCGAACCAGAACTTGGAGGTCAGCAGGGCGCCGACGGTGCCGGTGGCCGCCGCGGCATTAGTGGTCACCGCGATGTGGGCGATGGTCGAACCGTATCCCACGGCGGCCATCGTACTGCCGGGGTTGAACCCGAACCAGCCCAGCCACAGAATGAACACGCCCAGGACCATCAGCGGGAAACTGTGGCCGGGGATGGCGTTCACCTTGCCGTCCGGTCCGTACTTGCCGATCCGTGCTCCCAGGACCACCGCCCCGCACAAGGCCAGCCAACCGCCGACCGAATGCACCACCGTCGAGCCGGCGAA
>JACQVT010000744.1 GCA_016209665.1 Planctomycetota bacterium
AAGAAGGCGGGCAGGGATGCCCGCCCCCCAAGACGAGACGCGGAGACGTGGTGAGAGGCGTGTCGGGCATCGCCTTGCGAAATGCAGGCCCTGGGGTTAGTTGTCAGGGACGGAGGAATACGTGATGCAAGGACCAGACCGTGGTGCGCGAAGACTGACGCCGGGCGTGGTGAGTGGCATCGTTCTGCTGATCGCCGGAGGTACCCAGGTGGCGGCAGGAGCGGAGGCGTCGTCCGGGCGGCGGCCGAACATCGTGGTGATGATGGCCGACGACATGGGGTTTTCCGACTTGGGCTGCTACGGGGCGGAGATCGCCACACCCAACCTGGACCGGCTGGCGGCGGGCGGGCTGCGGTTCACGCAGTTCTACAACACGGCCCGGTGCTGCCCGACGCGGGCAGCGCTGCTGACCGGGCTGTACCAGCACCAGGCGGGCATCGGGGCGATGGTCGGCAACGGCGGCACGCCGGCGTATCAGGGCTATCTCAACGACCACTGCCTGACCATCGCCGAGGTGATGAAGACGGCGGGCTACCGTACGTACATGGCGGGCAAATGGCACGTGGGCGAGGATCGGCCGCACTGGCCCTGCGACCGCGGCTTCGATCGCTACTTCGGGCTGATCAGCGGGGCGAGCAACTACTTCGTGCTCGACAAGGGCCGCAAGATGGCCCGCGATAACGAGCCGTTCGTGCCCGACGATCCCAAGTTCTACATGACCGATGCGTTCGCCGACGCGGCGGTCGACTTCATCAACGATCACGGCAAGTCCGAGCAGCCGTTTTTCATGTACGTCGCGTTCACGGCGCCGCACTGGCCGCTGCACGCCTGGCCGCAGGACATCGCCAAGTACCGCGGCAAGTACATGATCGGCTGGGATGGCCTCCGCGAGCAGCGGCACCGGCGGATGATCGAGATGGGCCTGGTCGATGGGTCCTGGCCGCTCACGCCCCGCGACCCGCGGGTGCCGGCCTGGGCCGATACGACCAACAAAGAGGACTGGGACCTGCGGATGGCGGTGTACGCGGCCCAGATCGACCGGATGGATCAGAACGTGGGCCGAATCCTCGAGGCTCTGCATCGCACGGGGGCGGACGAGAAGACGCTGATCCTGTTTCTGGCCGACAACGGCGGCTGCGCGGAGGTGGTCGATCGCGGCTCACCGGGCGTACCGCCGGGGCCGAAGGAGTCGTTTGCCAGTTACGGCATCGGGTGGGCGAACGCGAGCAACACGCCATTCAGGCTGTACAAGCACTTCGTGCACGAGGGCGGCATCTCGACGCCGTTGATTGCATACTGGCCGGGAGTGATCAAGTCGGGCGGGCAACCGTGCAGGCAGGTCGGGCACGTGATCGACCTGATGGCCACGTGCGTGGACGTGGCCGGGGCGACGTATCCGACGACGTACCAGGGCCGTGCGATCACGCCGCTGGAGGGCCGCAGTCTCGCGCCGGCGTTCGAGGGTAAGGTCCGTTCGCCGCACCAGGCGATCTATTGGGAACATGAGCGTAACCGAGCCGTCCGGCAGGGCAACTGGAAGCTCGTCGCCCGGGCCCAGCAACCGTGGGAGTTGTTCGACGTCGAAGCCGACCGCACGGAGATGCATAACCTGGCCGCCCAGCAGCCGGACCGGGTCAGGGAGATGTCGAAGCTGTATCACGCCTGGGCCGCCCGCGTAGGCGTGAAGGACTGGCCGGACCCCGACAGCCGCGGCGATTCCGCGACCGCCGCCTCCCGCCCTGCCCGCCGAAACCGTCGCAACCGCTGAGCCGCGATTCTTCGGGGGGCGGGCATCCTTGCCCGCTTTTTGTCGCTGCCTGAAGTAGAGAAAAAAGGCGGGCAGGGATGCCCGCCCCCCAACCGCGGCCGACTGATCTCGTTGGTCTATGAGTGTACTTTTCAACGGCTGGTCCCGTGCTCGGCGTCTTGGCCTGGTTCGCCCGACTCGTTACAATGAAGAAGTGAGGCGATGAGCATGTCGACCCAGACCCTGATGACCGCTCGCGAGTTCGAGACCCTGGCGGGGCGACTCGGGCCTTGCGAGCTGGTGCGCGGGGAGGTAATCACCTTGTCACCCGGCGGACTCGCACACAATCGGGTTGTCTCCAACGCCTTCGGCCTGTTGAGGGATTGGGCGCGCCAGAGCGGTCATGGACGCGCGTTCACCAATGAGACGGGCCTGATTGTTGATCGCAGGCCGGACACGGTTCGTGGTGCCGACGTCGTGTACTATTCGTACCAGCGCCTGCCCCGCAACTCGGGTCCGGAGGGGTTCTCGGATATTCCGCCCGAACTGGTCGTCGAGGTGGTCGGTAAAGGTCAGGGGTGGCGTGAGATGGTGGAGAAGGCAGGCGAGTACCTCCGGATGGGTGTCGACCGCGTGTGGGTGATCGATCCGAGTTCGCGGCGCGTGCACGTCTTTCGCCCCGATGTCGAACCCCTCGTCCTCGGTCCCGGCAGCACCGTGACCGATCAAGATGTTCTGCCCGACTTCCACGCCAAGACGGACGACCTGTTCACGGACTGAGGCGTGCTGCTCAGGTCGTCGGTCGATCGTCCGATCGATCCAAAGGATGAATTCATGAGCGATCCGTATTTTCAGACGATGTTCGCCGACCGCATCGGCGGGGCGGGTTACGGCAAGGGGACGGCGATCTACAAGTTCGAGAAGATCAAGCGGGCCAAGCGGGCGGCAATCGCGGACTTCCCGGACCGGCCGCTGCTGGACTTCGGCATCGGCGAGAACGACGACATGGCCCCGGCGAGCGTCCGCGAGTTCCTGAAGGCCGAGATTGATCGGATCGAGAACCGCGGCTATGCAGACAACGGCATCGCCGCGTACAGGGAGGCGGCCGCCGCCTTCCTGAAGCGCGAGTTCGGCGTGACGCTCGATGCGGCTACGCAGATCAACCACTGCATCGGCACGAAGACCGCCCTGGCCATGCTGCCGGCGTGCTTCATCAACCCCGGCGACATCACGCTGATGACGGTACCGGGCTATCCGGTGGCGGGCACGCACACGCGGTACTACGGGGGGCAGGTGTTCACGCTGCCGCTGCGGCCGGAGAACGGCTTCCTGCCGGATCTGGAGGCGGTCCCCGACGACGTGCGCCGCCGGGCCAAGCTGCTGGTGCTGAACTACCCGAACAGCCCGACGGGCCGGGTGGCCGACGAGACGTTCTACGGCAAGGTCATCGCGTTCGCCCGCCGGCACCAGATCGTCGTGATCCAGGATGCCGCCCACATTCTGCTGACCTATGGCCGCAGGCCTCTGAGCTTCCTGCAAGTGGACGGCGCGACGGACGTCGGCGTCGAGGTGCACTCGATGAGCAAGGGCTTCGACATGATCGGCTGGCGGCTGGGCTTCGTCGCGGGCAACGAACTGATCGTGCGGGCCTTCGCCGACGTGAAGGACAACGGTGACAGCGGGCAGTTCATGGCCATCCAGAAGGCCGCCGCCGCCGCCCTGGCGGATGCGAGCATTCCGGTCCGCATCCGTGCGAAGTACGAGCGGCGGCTCCGCAAGCTGGTGGCCACGCTGGACCGGATAGGTTTCAAGGCCGAGATGCCGGGCGGCACGTATTTCCTGTACACGCCGGCGCCCAAGGGCGTCGCCGGCGGCCAAACGTTCGCGACGGCGGAGGACTGCTCGCAGTTTTTCATCCGGCAGCGCTCGATCTGCACGGTGCCGTGGGACGACGCCGGCCCGCACCTGCGGTGGAGCGTCACCTACACCGCGCCGAGCGAGGCGGACGAGGACGCGCTGATGGCGGCCCTGCGGCAGCGTCTGGGCGGCGATGAGTTCGCGTGGTGAGGGAGGCTGGATCAGTTGATGGGTAAGCTGCCGCGCGACATCGGCGGGAGAGAGGTGGTCGTCGCTCTGCCCAGTGGGCTTGCCTCCGGCGGGGGCCGGCGGTACACTGAAAACCCCGATTGCCCTTCCTTCGTCGGGGACGGCAAGTCCGGTATTGAGCGGATTCAGAAAGGTGAACGATGATGAGTCTCAAGTCAACGGCGGCCTTGGCCGCGATGGTTTTCGGTTGCGCGGGTTTGGTTTACGCGGAGGAGAAGGGGGCGGGGGCGGCGAAGGCCGACAAGCCGACCACCACCCCGGCCGCGACGGTGACGACGACGGGGCCGTCGAGCGAGGTGGCGGTCACGGTCAACGGCAAGGCGATCACCGAGGGGCAGATCGAGCAGTTCGTGCGGGATCGCTTCGGGGGCAGGATGCCCGCCGAGCAATTGGCCACGGTTCGAGTGCAGATCCGACCTCGTTTGCTCGAGATGCTGATCGACCTTGCGCTGCTCGAGGAGCAGGCAGCTCAGGAGAGAATAACGATCGATGATAAGGATGTGCTTGCCAAGGTCGAGGAACAGATGGACCAGATCCGCAAGCAGCGAAGCATGAGTAAGGAGGACATGGTCAAGGTCATCAAGCAACAGATGCAGATGGAGTACAAGGACTTCCTTGCGAAGCGGGCTGCGGAACTTGCTCCCGATCCGATGCTGCGGAGCCAGATCCTGCAGGTCAAGCTGTTGGAGAAGTTGCACCCCGACCGGATGAAGGTCACCGACGCCGAGGTGAAGGAGTACTACGACAAGCATCTGGACCGCGAGTACAAGCAGGGGGCCATGGTGCGGGCGAGTCATATCCTGATCGGGACGAAGGACATGAAGACCGACGAGGAGAAGGCCGAGGCCAAGAAGCAGGCCGAGAAGGTGCTGGAGGAGGTCAAGAAGGAGGGGTCGGACTTCGGGGCCCTGGCCAAGCAGTACTCGTCGTGTCCGTCGAAGGACCGGGGCGGCGACCTGGATTTCTTCCCGCGTAACGGGGCGATGGTGGAGCCGTTCGCGGCGGCGGCGTTCGCCCTCAAGACGGGCGAGATCAGCGAGGTGGTCGAGACGCAGTTCGGCTACCACGTCATCAAGGTCAA
>JACQVT010000760.1 GCA_016209665.1 Planctomycetota bacterium
TCCGGCGGCGAAGAGGGGGCGCTCAAGGGACCGAGCATCATGCCCGGCGGGCAGAAAGAGGCGTATGAGTACGTCGCGCCGATCTTCACGGCGATCTCGGCCAAGGTCGACGGCGAGCCGTGCTGCACGTACATCGGCCCCGACGGGGCGGGCCACTACGTCAAGATGGTCCACAACGGGATCGAATACGGCGACATGCAGCTCATCTGCGAGGCCTACAGCATCATGCACGGCGTGCTGGGCCTCGGGGCCAAGGAGCTGCATGAGGTGTTCAAGGAGTGGAATTCGGGCGACCTGAACAGCTACCTGATCGAGATCACCCGCGACATCTTCGCCAAGACCGACCCCGAAACGGGCAAGCCCATCGTGGACGTGATCCTGGACCGCGCGGGCCAGAAGGGCACCGGTATCTGGACCAGCCAGTCGGCCCTGGACCTGGGCGTGCCGGCCCCGACCATCGCCGAGGCCGTCTTCGCCCGGGCGATCTCGGCCATCAAGGACGAGCGGCTCGCCGCCAGCAAACAGTTGCAGGGCCCGGCGGCGACGTTCAAGGGCGACCGGAAGGAGTTCATCAACGCGATTCGCGACGCCCTGTACGCCTCGAAGGTCTGCTCATACGCCCAGGGTTTCCAGCTCATGCGGGCGGCCGCGGCCCAATTCAACTGGCCGCTGAACTACGGCGCGATCGCGATGATCTGGCGGGGCGGCTGCATCATCCGGGCCCACTTCCTCAACCGCATCGAGGAGGCCTACGACCGCAACCCTCAACTGGCCAACCTGCTCCTCGACCCGTATTTCAAGGACATCATCCATCGCACGCAAGCCAACTGGCGGCGGGTGGTGACCACCGCGGCGGAACTGGGCGTGCCCACGCCGGCATTCTCGTCGGCCCTCGCGTATTTCGACAGCTACCGCAGCGCTCGCCTCCCCGCCAACCTGCTCCAGGCCCAGCGGGACTATTTCGGTGCCCACACCTACGAGCGGGTGGACAAGCCCGGCGCGTTCCACACCGAGTGGATCTGACCGGCATGACGGATCGGAAGCGAGACGAGTTCGATCCTCGCAGCGCAACTCAAGCCTGGGGACTCAAATCCCTGGGCTTTTGTGCTTGTGGGCTCTGTGGAACGTGATATAAGATCGGGTTGTGCCGTGGCGTAGAGCGTGAGGTGTAGCGTGGCCAAGTCGGACGCATGTCGGTGCATCGGAATCCTGACCTCGGGCGGAGACTGTCCGGGGTTAAACGCGGCCATCCGGGCGATTACCCGCGTGGCGGCCGGGTACGGCATCGAGGTCGTCGGCATCCGGGACGGCTTCCGCGGCCTGGTCGAGCGGCGGGCCGAGCCCCTGCGGGCGGCGGACGTGTCCGGCATCCTGACCCGCGGCGGCACCATCCTTGGCACCAGCCGCGACAAGCCCAACAAGATGCCGATGGGCAAGGCCGGCAAGATGGACATGACCGCCGCCGCCATCCAGAACTACCACTACCTGCACCTCGATTGCCTGGTTTGCCTGGGCGGCAACGGCACGCAGAAGAACGCCGCCCGTCTGGCTCGCGAGGGCAATATCAACGTCGTGACGCTGCCTAAGACGATCGACAACGACGTGGCCATGACCGAGGTGTCGTTCGGATTCGACACCGCCCTGGCCATCGCGACCGACGCCATCGACCGCCTGCACAGCACCGCCGACAGCCATCACCGGGTCATGGTGGTCGAGGTCATGGGTCACAAAGCCGGCTGGCTGGCGCTCTCGGCGGGTGTCGCCGGCGGTGCTGACGTGATCCTGATCCCCGAGATACCCTACGACCCCGACGCCGTCGCCGCTACCCTCAAGGAGCGGGCCCGCTCCGGCAAGCGGTTCAGCATCGTTGCCGTCGCGGAGGGCGCCATGAGTCGCGACGAAGCAGCGGCGGCGAAGATGTCGGAGGAGGGCAAGAAGGGCGGCAAGAACGACGAACAGCCGCCCTCGACGGTCGTCGGCAGCGAGATGTACGTCCGAGCCACCGTCGGCCAGCGCGTCGCTCGCGAGGTCGAGCAACGCATCGGGTTCGAGACCCGGGTGGCGTCGCTCGGCCACCTGCAGCGTGGCGGCACGCCGACCGCCGCCGACCGCATCCTGGCTTCACAACTGGGGGCCCGCGCGATGGAATTGATCGCCGCCGGCAAGGCCGGATTCATGATGGCCATCCAGGGCGGCAAGTACGTCCCCGTGCCGCTCGAGGACGTCGCCGGCAAGCTCAAGCTCGTGCCACTCGACGATCCTCTCCTGAAGACCGCCCGTGAAGTCGACACCTGTCTGGGCGATTGACGGGAGTGGCAGCGGCGTCGGATTCAGGTTAGAATGCCGATATGGCGCTTCGCTACACAGTTGTTTTGGAGAGGGACCCCAGCGGCCTGATGGTGGCCCACGTACCTGCCTTGCGCGGCTGCGTGTCTCAGGGGAGGACCAAACGCGAGGCCATGCGGAACGTGAAAGAGGCCATCGGGCTCTATATCGAGACTCTCATCGAGCAAGGTCAGACTGTCCCGACCGAGACCGGACGCGAGGTCGTCGAACTGAGCGTGACCTGAGTTGAGCAAGCTCCCGCGGCAGCTTCCGTATCGAAAAATCATCGCTGCGCTCCGACGTATCGGCTTTCAGATCCATCGTCAGCGCGGCAGCCACATTATCCTGGTCCGCACCGATCCATACGCACAAGTCGTGGTGCCCGCCCACCGACACATCGCGACCGGCACGCTGGCAGACATACTGGATGGTGCGGGGATCACCGTGGACCAGTTTCTTGACCTGCTGTGACCGCGGGAGTCAATCCAAGGCCATGGCCAGCAGCTCGGCCATGTGCAGCGGGTGGCGGTCGGTCATGTAGTTGATCTGGTGGCGGCAGCTCGTGCCCGACGCGACGATGGTTGTCCCCGCCTCGCACGCGTCGATCTTGTCGATCAGGTCCTGGGCCACTTTCTTGGACAGGTCCAGCTTGCTCCGCAACATGCCGAATGCCCCGGCCATGCCGCAGCAGCCCGTCTCGAGCAGCCGGGCCTTGGCTCCCGGCAGCCTGCCGGCGAGTGCGGGCATGATCGAGGCATCGGACATCGCCTTGGCATGACAGTGGCCGTGGACGGCGACCTTATTCACCAGCCCTGCCTTGAACGGCAGGGCGGCCGGCTCGCGACCCAGCAGATCGTGGACGAACGGCTCGAACAGCACGCACCGCCCGGCGACGTCGTCGGCGCCCGCGATCTTGAGCTGACGATACTCGTCCACGAACATCGTGTAGCACGACGGCTCCAGGAACACGATTGGTTCAGCGCGCTCGCGGAACAGGGCGACGTTGTGTTCGGCCAGCCGGCGGACCTCGTCCAGCAGACCGCGGCTGCACGCGGGCCGGCCGCAGCACTGCCGCCACGATTCCAGCACCACCTCGAACCCGGCCGCCTCCAGCACCTTGACCGCCGCCTGCCCGATGTTCGGCTCGTTGTAGCGCACCCAGGTGTCGTCCCACAGGATCACCCGCCCCCGCGCTACTTGCCCATCCGTGTGGGCCCGGCTTCCAGCCGGTCCTGTTTCAGGTCCTTGGGACAGGTTCTTGCTCCGCCGCCTGAACCACCTGTCGAACCGCTGCGTCGCGTACGGCGGCATCGACCGTTCCGCCGCGAAACCGAGCGTCTTCTCCATCACCCGCCGCACCACGCCGTTTCGCAGCACCGCGTTGACCACCCGGGCGTGCCGGCCCGCGTTCAGCCGGCCCAAGAGGTCGGCGTTCGCGATCATCCGGTCCAGCAGCGGCACGCCGCGGGCCTGGTGCCGGGCGTGCAGGATTTCGGCCTTGAGCAGGGCCATGTCCACGTTCGACGGGCACTCCGTCTTGCATCCCTTGCACGACAGGCAGTAGTCCAACGCCTCGTCGAGTTCGGCGCTGAACAGCAGGTCGCCTCCGTGGGCGAACTTGTTGTCCATCGCCGCCCGGATGGTGTTCGCCCGCCCGCGGGTGGACATGATCTCCTCCCCCGTCGCCACGTAGGTCGGACACATCGTCGGCGTGTCCTTGCGACATCCGCCGCAGCCGTTGCACTGCTCGAGGTTCCCGACGAACGAGCCGTCCCGCTCGACGAATCCGAACACCGGCGCGAACGGCAGCTTGATCTGGTAGCCGTCGCCCATGCGCAGGTTCGTGTCGATGCGATAGTGCTCGCCGTTGGCGATGATCTTGCCGGGGTTGAGCAGGCCCCGCGGGTCGAACAACTGCTTGACCCGCCGGCAGGCGTTCATCAGCTCGGGGCCGATCTGCTCGGCGACGTATTCGGTCCGGGCGATGCCGACGCCGTGCTCGGCCGCCAGCGAGCCCTTGAACTGCCGCGTCAGGTCCGCCACCTGTCCGGCCACCTGGCGGTACTTGGCGATGTCGGCCGCCGTGTGGAGGTTGACCTTGGGCCGCACGTGCAGCAGGCCCGCCGCGGCGTGCCCGTAGAATGATGCCTGGATGCCCAGCGGCTTGAAGATGCCCAGCAGGCCGTTGACGTATTCCGGCAGCGTCTGCGGCGGAACGCAGACATCCTCGATGCCCGGCGTGGGTTTCGCCGGCCCCGGGCAGGCCGTCAACAGCGTCAGCCCCTGCTTGCGCAGGTTCCAGATCATCGCCTGCTCGGAGGGGTCCTTGCAGATCAGCTTGCGCAGCCCGAGGTTGCGCCGGCACAGTTCCGCCAGCTTGTCCTGGGTGTCGTCATCGAAGAACTCGACGATCAGGATGGCCTCGCAGGGCTTGCTGTCCAGCTCCATCAGCGACCGGGTGGCCGCGAAGTTCAGCCGGCCCCGTGTCTGGTCGAACAGCAGCCGGTCGACGTGCTCGATGGCCACCGGGGCCAGGTCCAGGATCTCGACGCTGGCCTGCATCGCGTCCGGGACCGACGCGAAGAACAGCACGGCCAGCGCCCGCCGCTGGGGCATGGGCACCACGTTCAGCTCGGCGGTCATGACCGCGCACAGCGTCCCCTCGCTGCCCGCCACGATCTTCGCCA
>JACQVT010000761.1 GCA_016209665.1 Planctomycetota bacterium
TTCGAGACGCGGGGACACGGCGACGCGGGGCGCTATAGACGAGCGGCGGGGTTAATCGCCGCGCATCGCTACGCAGATGCCCGGGGATAAACCCCGCGGCTCGTCTGATGACGGTACGACTTTCCGCTGGACGAAATCAGTCAGCGCTGTGGCGGTACGGGGAGCGGTTCGAGAATCACTTCAGCAGTACGGTGAAGCCGGCCTGCTCGAAGTGATGGTCTCTGGTCAGCGCTTCTACGAGGACTTGTCGTTGCATCACGACGAACGAGAGGCAATCAGTCAAAGACCAGGATTTATCCGGCCGGTCTCGATACAGCTCGATCCCGGCCCGAAATAACTCCTCACTGAAGGGTACAATCTCCACTGCCGAATCGGCGCTGAGGTCGTCAATCATCTCGAGGAACAGGGATCGGTTCGGGGGGCTGGCTGAGGGCATCGCCCAGTTCCGTCAGCACCCAGTTGATGGTGATGAACTCTCCATCGAAGCCCTCGCTGAACTCCGTGGCTTTTTCGTGGCGGTCGTCGTCGGGATTGACCAGGGCCAAGTAGTAACTTGCCTCTGCACCGAGGCGATGTTGCTTCGCGGGGGGCTGATCTCGCACGCCCCTGGGGAGCCTCGGCGCCTGCCCCTGGTCAAATCGGCATTCCCACGCGACAATAAGGTCTGCCGTCATCCTGCCGGGGTGACGTACGGCCGCGATCCACATATTGCATCGTACTTGAGGGCCGGACATGACGTTCTCTGGTCAGACGGTCGTGGTGACCGGGGCCGCCAAGGGGTTGGGGCGGGCGGTGGCGGAGGCGTTTTACCGCGAAGGGGCCGGCGTGGCTCTGCTCGACGTGGACTCGGCCGGCCGGCAGGTGGCCGAGGGGTTTGGCTCGCGGGGCCTGTTCATCCAGTGCGATGTGTCGAGCGGGCCGGCGGTCGAGGCGGCGTTCGCCGACATCCAACGCTGGTTCGGCAACGTCGCCATCCTGGTCAACAACGCCGGCATCCAGGCCTACGGCAAGGTGAACGACACCACGGAGGCCGAGTGGGACCGCGTGCTCGCCGTCAACCTCAAGAGCGCGTTCCTCTGCGCCCGCCAGGCGATCCCCTCGATGCTGGCCCGCGGCCAGGGCGTGGTCATCAACGTCGCCAGCGCCCAGAGCTTCATGAGCCAGGCCAACGTCGCCGCCTACACCACCAGCAAGACCGCCCTGCTGGGCCTCACCCGCAGCATCGCCGTCGATTACGCCCCCAAGGTGCGATGCCTGGCCGTCTGCCCGAGCACGATCGACACGCCCATGCTGCACTGGGCGATCGAGCAGTCGCCGGAGCCGACGGCCGTCCTTCGCGAGTGCGAGCAGATGCACCCGCTGGGCCGCATCGGCCAACCCGAGGAGGTCGCCGAGCTGATCCTGTTCCTGTGCAGCGACAAGGCCTCGTTCATGACCGGCCAGCCGATCCGCATCGACGGCGGCCTGGGCATCACCATCGCCGGGAGCAAGCGCGAGAAGTGAGGACCGTGGCCAGTTGACAGTGGTCAGTCGACTCGGTCCCGGGATGAACAACGGACAACTGGCAACGGACCACGGACCACGGACAACGGACCATGCGCATCACCGACATCAAGGCCACCACCGTCACCGTCCCGCTGGAGGCCCCGCTCCGCCACGCCAACGGCGTCCACTGGGGCCGCTTCGTCCGCACCATCGTCGAGGTCGAAACCGACGAAGGCATCACCGGCCTGGGCGAGATGGGCGGCGGCGGCGAGTCGGCCGAGGCGGCCATCGTCGCCCTCAAACGCTACCTCGTCGGCCACGATCCGCTCCAGCTCGAGGCGATGTACTGGAAGATCTGCAACCCCACCGCCTCGCTCTACAACAACCGGGCCCAGATGCACGCCGCCCTCGAGTTCGCCTGCATCGACATTGTCGGCAAAAGGCTCGGCATCCGGGCCTGCGACCTCCTCGGCGGGGCCCTCCGTGAGGAGGTTCCGTTTGCCTCCTATCTGTTCTTCCGGTATCCATGTGGCACCGGCTTCCAGCCGGTCAATCCGGACCGGCTGGAAGCCGGTCCCACAGAAAGCGACCGGCAAGATGCCGGTGCCACACAGAATCACCGGCAGGATGCCGGTGCTACACCTGGCAATGGCGGTGCTACATGCGGCGGCGAGGAGACGCCCGCCGAAATGGTTGCCCACGCGAAGGACCTTGCCGCCCGGTACGGTTTTACGACGCACAAACTCAAGGCCGGCGTCTTCCCGCCCGACCACGAGATCGAGGTGCTGAAGGCCATCAATGAGGCCCTGCCCGGCCACCGCGTCCGCATCGACCCCAACGCGGCGTGGAGCGTCGAGGAGTCGATCCGCGTCGGCCGGGCCATCGAGCACCTGCCCAACGACTACTTCGAGGACCCCTGCTGGGGCATGGAGGGCATGCGGCGGCTCCGCTCGTTCGTTCGCATCCCCCTCGCCACCAACACCATCGTCGTCAACTTCGAGCAGTTGGCGGCGGCGGTCCGCACGAACGCGATCGACGTGGTCCTGCTGGACACGACCTTCTGGGGCGGCCTCCGCCAGGCCTTCAAGGCCGGCGTCGTCTGCGAGAAGTTCCAGCTCGGCGTGGCCGTGCACAGCTCCGGCGAACTCGGCATCCAGCTCGCCACCATGCTGCACCTCGGGGCTGCCCTGCCCAACCAGAACTTCGCCGCCGACGCCCACTACCACCACCTGACCGACGACATCATCAAGGGCGGCAAGATGCCATACCGCAACGGTTGCATCGCGGTACCCAAGGGGCCGGGCCTGGGCGTCGAACTCGACCGCGACAAGCTGGCCCAATACGCGGAACTGTACAAACAGCTTGGCGGCTACCCCTACGACCGCGACCCCCAGCGGCCGGAGTGGTTCAGCATCACGCCCGAGCGACGCTTCGGGGTACCCAGGAGAAGCTGATTCGCTCGGGGGCCGAGGTGCGAGCGATGAGGCATCGATGACGAGGGGCTTCCCCAGGACGCCAGGCGCGGTTCGATCACCCATCCATCCCGGATGCTGCCATGGAAACCCGCAGCCTCATTGTCACACCGCAAGAACCGCCATTCTCCTACACTGCGCTGACGCAGATCCCATGGATCATCGCGAATAACCCATGCACGCCCGATCGACGGGGATCTTTCTCACGAGCCGGATCCTCATCCACGCCTGCCTTCGCCTTGCAGACTGCCCGCGTCTCGCTACACTCCTGACGGGATGGTAGTCCGCGAGCGAGGTGAGACAGGGCCAGGAGTAGCTACGGCAATGGTTGGAATCGTCAGAACCGAGGACGAACCATGATTCGGCTGATCGAGGCCTTGGATTTCCGATGCCTGCGATACGTGCGGCAACCCTTGGAGCCGTTCCATGTGCTTATCGGTCCGAATGCCAGCGGGAAGACCACGTTCCTGGACGTGATCGGTTTCCTCGGCCGGATGGTGTCCGAGGGGCTGGAGGAGGCGGTCAGCGAGCGGACGCGAAACTTCGTCGATCTGACGTGGGGACGACAGGGAAGATCGTTCGAGCTTGCCATCGAGGCCAGAATTCCCGAGGACCGAAAGGCAAGATTGAGGAAGGGCTTCGACACCATCCGGTACGAGATTAGGATCGGTCAGGACCAGGACACCGCGGAAACGGGTATCCTGGAGGAGAAGGTCCTGCTCAAGCCGCCGACGGTCGTCAAACACGATCGACGCCACCTGTTCCCGATCGAGCCGGCCGGCCCCGCCACAATCCTGACGGGTAAGCACCGATACCTGATGCTTCGCTATCAGGGTGGTCTGGAGGTACCTTCGTGGATGGCATCAGACGGCACACTGCGTCTGCTGGCCCTGACCATACCGGCATACCTGCCCGATTTCAAAGGCATCGCCCTGATCGAGGAGCCGGAGAACGGGATTCACCCGAGCGCCGTCGAGACCGTATTCCAGTCCCTTTCTTCTGTTTACAACGCTCAGGTACTGCTCGCCACGCACTCGCCGGTGATCCTGGGTGTGGCAGACGTGGCTAGAGTGTTGTGCCTCAAAAAGACGCAGACCGGGGTCACGGACATTGTTCGAGGGGACGAGCATCCTGCCCTCAAGAACTGGAAAGGCGAAGTGAACCTGAGCGTCCTGTTTGCCGGGGGGGTTCTGGGATGAGTGCGGGCACGGGGAAGGATTTAGTGATCCTGACCGCAGCTCTGGACGCGGAGAGCGCCCTCCGCGGCATTTTAGGCCGACATGAGTCCCTCGGCATTCGTGTCCTGTCCCCACATAGAGTTGATGTTTTCCGCCATATTCAGCACGACAATGGCTGCTACGGAAACGCCCACGAGTTTCTGCGGCCATTTATCCGAACCCATCGCCACGCGCTCGTGGTCTTCGATCATCACGGTAGTGGACATGAGCAGGACTCCGCCGAAGAGATCGAGGTCGAGTTGGAACGACGCTTGTCTGAGACCGGCTGGGACGACCGAAGGGCTGTCATCGTGTTGGATCCCGAACTCGAGGCTTGGGTGTGGAGTGATTCGCCCCACGTAGACGATGAACTTGGCTGGGCACAGCAGCAGCCGACGCTGCGGCAGTGGCTGGTCTCCCGTCAGATGATGGCGGCCCAGGACGCGAAGCCCGCTGATCCGAAACGAGCGATGCGGATGGCTTTGCGGGAACGCAGCAAACCACCCTCACCTCGCCTGTTCCGCAATCTTGCCGAACGCGTGAGCCTGCAACGGTGTCAGGACAGAGCGTTCACGAAGCTCAGGGCGGTTCTTCGGACCTGGTTTGGGCAATGAGTCGCAACGAGACCGGATGGTGCAGTTGGTTGTGACAAGGGCTCAGCCTGGAGCACTGCCATGCCGATTTCTCTGAAGCGGGCCAGTACCTTCGTCGAAGGCCTCGACCACCCCGAGTGCATCGCGTTTCATCCCGACGGCAGCCTGTGGGCCGGCGGTGAGGCCGGGCAGATCTACCGCATCTCGCCCGACGGCAAGACCATCGACACCGTCGCCGGCACCGGCGGCTTCATTCTCGGCCTGGCGTTCGCGCCGGGAGCGGAGTGGCTCGTCGCCTGCGACCTCCGCAAGCAGTGCCTGTGGCGACTCGACGTGAAGACTGCCCAGCTCACTGAATTTGCCCGCGGCGTCCCCGGTCATCCGCTCAGCATTCCCAACCACCTCGCCTTCGCCGCTGACGGTGCGCTCTACGTCACCGACAGTGGCCATTTCCGCCAGGCGGACGGTGCCATTCTGCGTTTTGACGCCGACGGCAGTGGCCGCGGCGGCGTCTGGCATCCCGGCCCCTTCAACTTCGCCAACGGCATCGCCCTGCATCCGCGCGACGCCGCTCTTTACGTCGCCTGTACCTGGCTCCCCGGCGTCGAGCGCATCGCTATCCAGCCCGACGGCTCACCCGGCAAGCGCACCGTCTTCGCCCGCCTCCCCAAGTCCCTGCCCGACGGACTCGCCTTCGACGCCCGCGGCAACCTGTTCGTCTCGTGCTATACGCCCGCCCGCATCTACCGGATCACGCCCGACCGCAACGTCACCGTGTTCATCGAGGATTGGGAGGCTCACACGCTGTGCAACCCGACGAACATCGCCTTCGGCGGGGCCGATCGCCGCAACCTCTTCGCCGCCAACCTCGGCCGCTGGCACATCACCCGCATCGACGCAAGGACTCTCGGCGCGCCGCTGGCGAGCATGGCAACAAACGAGTAATCGCGATGGGCCTGCGTAGCGCTGCCAACACAGCTTGTGGGGCCGGCTTGCGGATGGTCGATCGGACCGGCAAGATGCCGGTCCCACACGGAGCGACCGGTGAGCACTCGCTTGCACTTCGTGCTGGTACATGATTCGTCCTGCGTTCCCACTTGGACGGTCGTGACGATCATCGCGCCGCCGCGGCCGCGGGCTGATTGGCTGAGGCCGCCGCGAGGCCTTGGGGCGTCCATTGGGCGCGGAGGCCCGGCGGCAGCGGCCGGTCGCCGGGGGGCTTTCGGCCCAACGCGGCCACGGCCGACCGCGGGTCCTCGCAGATGACCATCCGGTGATCCCGGCGGGCGTCTTCCATGAACGCTTTGATGGCCGCGGGTTCGGCCTGCTCTGGGACCCAGCCCGCATAGGGCAGCAGCTTGACCCGCGGGTCCGCGCGGAGCCGGTCCGCATTGTAGTTGTTGATCTCCACGATGTGGTCCCACACGTCGGCCTCGTCGAACAGCCGCGCGATGTCCGCCTGCAAGCCGGACTCCTTGATGTCCAGGTGCAGCAAGGCCGCCCGGTCGCGCACGAGGGCCAGCACCGCCGCCAGCGTCGGCGGCCGCGTCTCGGGCGTCGCGGGGCCGAAGACGGATTTCGGCGTGATCCGCAGCAGCTCGTAGTAGCTCAGCTCCTTCACTCTGCCGGTGCCGTTTGTCAGCCGCTCCAGCGTGTCGTCGTGAAACAGGTAGAGCACACCATCCGTCGATCGGCGGATGTCGATCTCGATTCCGTCCGCCCCGGCGTCCATGGCCGCGGCATACGCCTCCAGGGTGTTCTCGGGCGCGATCCGCCATGCCCCGCGATGCACGATAATCGGCACTCCGGACCGCCGTTCGGACACCAGCCGATGGCGTTCCCGACGCGCCTCGGCCGGCTCCGGCGGAATCTCCGTCACGTAGCCCAGTACGGCCGCCGGCGCGGCGGTCCCGGCCGACGCGTCCGCCGCCGCCGTGGTGGTCGTCCCCGCCTTCTTCGGTGGCCGTGCGCCCAGGTGTTGGTCGAACCAGTCGGCGAAAATCACCATGTCCTTGAGCAGTTCCGGCCAGCCGTGGCCTGCCCCCGGCCTAACCACCAGCTTGAACGGCACGTGCTGGGCCTCGAACCGCTTGCCGATCGCCTCCGCCTGCTGGATCGGCACCAGCTTGTCGGCGTCGCCGTGGATGATCAGCGTGGGCGGATCGTCACTGGTCACGTGCGTGATGGGCGAAATCTCGCGGGCGATCTGCCGGCGCCGCTCGATGTCCGTAATGAGCTTGAATTGCCGCGCCGTCTCATCCAGCGTGACGAAGTCGAACGGGGCCTTGAACCGATCGAGTTCCCCCTCCAACGCCACGAACACGTCGCGCCCCTCCTGGCCGTAGTTCGTGAAGTCCGTGGGCGGATACCAGCAGGCCACCGCCTGCACGCGGCTCGACTCGCGGTTGATCGGGTCCTTGGCCTGCGGATTGCCCGGCGTGCCCGCCGTGCCGATCATCAGCGACAGGTGCCCGCCGGCCGACCCGCCCGCGATCCCGATCCGCCGCGGATCGATGTGGTAGTCCTTCGCGTGACGCCGGATGAACCGGATCGACCGGTTCATGTCCTCCAGCACCTCGGGAATCGTGAACTTCGGCTGACAGCCGTGAACCACGCAGAAGACCGTGTACCCCCGGCCGAGCATCTCCGCGAACATCTCCGGCCGGATCATCTCGTGGGCCGAAACCCAGCCCCCGCTCATGGCGTACACGACGGCCGCCCCGTTCGCCCCCCGCTCCGGCGCGATCACGTCCAGCGTCAGCGCCATGCCGAACTTCCGCCCGTAGACCACGTCCTCCGTCCGCCGATGCGCCGGTACCCCCTCGCCCCGCCCGATACCGCCCAGAAACGTCCCCACGAACACAACCGCGCAGATAATGATTCGATGTGTCTTCATGCCGGGACAGGATACCGTGCAGGCCAGCCCGCGGCCAGAACCGGATCACCCGGGACCGGCTCACCCCGGCAAGTCTCGCCGAAGGCAGACACACCACCGGTCAGTCCAAGTGGCACCGGCATCCTCCGCCGTGGCGAGCACCTTGCCGGTCGCTCCGGGTAAAAGGTGTCAAGATGATTTTTGTCCCCCGACGTCGGCTCGTCGGCCTTCCAGACTCCGCCAGGCGTTCCGGCAATGCCGGGAGAATCATCCTGGCGCCTTTTTCGGCGTTGTCTCTCCGCCCCCCGACCAGGGAACAACGTGATCGACGTGCAGTTCCACGCCGGGGTTCCGAGCTGGACTCCTCCCACAGTGCCGGCACGAGAACTTGTCGCGATTCATCACGCGAAAACACATCGCGCGGCTCGGCTCGCGTGGAGTCCTCCTGCGTGCCGTTCCGGCCTGCTGCGGCTCAGCGTGGCTCTGAACCTGGTCGTGCTCCGTCCATACCACAAAGGCTTCTAAAGCCATTCGCCATGAGCCGAATCGTCTTGCGTATGGGCCCTCAGAGTACTGCGACGGTGGCGTGGCCATGTCTCGCTTCCGCGGCTGCCGACCCAGGTGCATCCAGACCTGTTCTTGGATAGACTGTATAATCCGGCGGAGGCGGGCTGTCCACTGCGGCGTACAACGGTAGCCAGAGGCCGCTCCCTCACGGTCGCGGCTCGCATTGCGACTCGCGGTTCGGATAAGGTCCACGGTTCTCACAACCGATCAAAACGGACCGGCTGGAAGCCGGTCCCACACGAATCGATCCCTCTCATTCCTGATCCATCATCCATCTTCCCTCATCCCGCTTTATCCCCCCTGGGTCTTCGGCTATCCTGTGGCCCGTTTCGTTGGATCGACGATGGGAGGCAGCCTCATGACACCTCGGGAGCGGGTTCGGGCGGCGGTGGGGCATCGGGAGGCGGACCGCGTGCCGATCGACTGCGGGGCGATGCGGTCGACGGGGATACAGGCGATCGCGTACGGGCGCCTCAAGTCGCACCTGGGCGTTGCGGGCAGTGGGACGCGGGTGTTCGACGTGGTGCAGCAGTTGGCGGAGCCCGAGGGCTGGTACCTGGAGCAGTTCGGCGTGGATGCGATCAACGCGGGACGGGAATTTCCGCACGTCGGATGGAAGGCGTGGACGCTGCCCGACGGTTCGGCGTGCGAAATACCGGCGAGCATGGACTTTCGGCGCGAGGGGGCGGAGTGGTTGGCGTACAGCCGCGACGGCGAGGCGGTGGCGCGGATGATCGCGGGGGCGACGTACTTCAGTCAGGCGGTCTATCCGCTGGCCCGCGACGATTGGCAAACGCTGATGGGCGACCTGCCGCGACAGATGGGGCGGTCGTGCTGGGCGGCGCTGGCTGAGCCGCTCTACGACGGCGGGCTGAGCGACGCGAACCTCCGGCGGATTGCCGACCACGTCCAACACCTGCGGGCGACGAGCGACCGGGCGATCATGATCGCGTTCGGGGCGAATCTGTTCGAGTGGGCGTCGTACCTGCGGCGGATGGACAACTTCCTGATGGACCTGGCGGCGGAGCCGGCGGCGGCGGAGGCGCTGCTCGACCGGCTGGTCGAGATTCACCTGGCGGGTTTGGATCGGCTGATCCCGGTGCTGGGGGACAACGTCGATCTGATCCAGCTTGGCGACGATCTGGGCACGGAGCATGGGCCGTTTTTCTCGCGGGAGATGTATCGGCGGTTCTTCAAGCCGCGGCATCGGGCGATCTTCCAGCGCGTCAAGAAACTCAACCCGAACATCGTGGTGTTCCTGCACTGCTGCGGGTCGGTGTATGACCTGCTACCCGACCTGATCGAGGCGGGCGTCGAGGTGATCAACCCGGTGCAGATCGGGGCCCGGAACATGGATCCGCAGCGGCTCAAGCACGAGTTCGGCAAGGACCTGACGTTCTGGGGCGGCGGGTGCGACACGCAGTCGGTGCTGTCGCGGAGGACGCCGCAGCAGGTGAAGGACCACGTCCGACGGAACATCGACGTTTTCGCGCCGGGCGGGGGGTTCGTGTTCAACCAGGTGCACAACATCCTGGCCGAGGTGCCGCCGGCGAACGTGGTGGCGATGTATGAGGCGGCGGCAGAGTAGTTTGTAACTTGTGGTTCGTAGTTTGTCGTTGGCAGTCAGTTGTTAGTGGTCCGTGGTCAGTAGTGTACTGTGGGCGGCAGCCGGTGGTGCTGGCGGTCGCATTCCAAACTACAAACTACAAACTGCAAACTACAAACTGCAAACTACGCACAACTGACAATCCTCCGCCGTGAGAGCAGGATGACGAACGCAGCTCTACTGATCGATGGTTTGATCATCGTCGCCTACTTTATCGCGATCACGGCGATCGGCCTGTACATGGGCCGCAAGGAGGATACGCTCGAGGATTATGCCCTGGGCGGCCGGCGAGTGCCGTGGTGGGCGGTGATGGCATCGATCATTGCCGCGGAGACGAGCGCGGCGACGTTCATCGGCGTGCCGACGGAGGGCTACACCCGGCGCGGGCTGATGTACGTGCAGCTCACGCTGGGGCTGATCCTGGGGCGGGTGCTGGTGGGGTACATCTTTCTTCAGCCGTACTACGAGTACCGCGTCTACACGGTGTACGACTTCCTGGCCGTCCGCTTCGGCAGCATGTCGAAGAACTACGTGTCGGGGCTGTTCCTGGTGATGCGGACGCTGGGGTCGGGGGTGCGGCTGTACGTGCCGTCGCTGGTGCTGGTGCTGGCGTGGCGGCTGTTCGTGCAGCGGCAGGAGGTGCAGTATAGGGAACTGGATTCGTGGGTGCCCTACGCGTGGGCGATCGTGATCCTGACGATCGTCACGTGCATCTACACCGCGCTGGGCGGGATCAAGGCGGTGATCTGGACGGACGTGATCCAGGCCACGCTGATGTTCAGCAGCGCCCTGGTGGCGATGGGAGCGATCCTGTACCAGTTGGGCGGCGGCAGCATCATGCAAGGCTTTTCGGTGCTGGCGGCCCACGTGCCGGAGATGACGACGAGGAAGGGCTACATCCACACGGGTTTCGAGAACCTCCAGCCCGGCTCGAGCACGTGGGCGATGGTCCAGGCGGTGCTGGCCGACCCGTACACGATCATCGCGGCGCTGATCCCGACGGCGGTGGGGAACATGGCGGCATTCGGGACGGACCAGGACATGGTGCAGCGGATGCTGACGGCCAAGGACGCGAAGCGGAGCCGGCGGTCGCTGGTGACGGCGGCGCTGATGGACGTGCCGATCGCCTCGGCGTTCGCGTTCATCGGGGTGCTGCTGATCGCGTTCTACGCGTTGAACCCGCAGTTGCGGCCGGAGAAGGCGAACGATGCGTTCGGGACGTACATCCTTAAGGTGATGCCGGTGGTGGTGCGGGGCTTCGTGCTGGCGGGGGTGTTCGCGACGGCGATGGGCTCGCTGAGCGCGGCCCTGAACGCCCTGGCGACGACGCTGACGAACGACTGGTACCTTCCGTACTTCGGCCGCGGCCGGAGCGACCGGCATCAGGTGACGATGGCCCGGATCTTCACGGCCCTGTTCGCGGTCCTGATGATCCTGGTCGCGGCGTTCGCGGCGTACATGAACGTCCGGAACCCGAAGATGGGCATCATTCCGATGGCCCTGGGGGTGGCGGGGTTCGTGCTGGGCCCGATGCTGGGCGTGTTCCTGGTGGGAATGCTCACGCGGACGCGGGGCTCGGACGGGGGGAACATCATCGCGGTGACGATCGGGCTGACCATGATTTTCTTCACGAGCGGGCTGCACGTGACGGTCGCGAATCTGTTCGTCGAGCCGGGCTACCGGTACGTGCTCCCGTCGTGGATGCCGGCGATCCCGTTCACGTGGTACGCGATGATCGGGGCGGTGACGACGTTCGCGGTGGGGTTGTTGTTCCGCACGCCCGAGGCGGCGATCGAGGCGGCGGCGAGGAAGCGAAAGCCGGATGAAGCGTGTTGAGTTTGCCTTGCCTGGGGCGCTTGATTAGCATACGGGCTGGTGCGGTGCCGCGGAGGTCGTTTTTTCGGGCCGATGACGGCCCGCCTGGCTGGATGCGTGCTACCGGTATGGCCATCGACGAAGCAGTTGCCGAAACCCGCAGGCCTCGGGCGATCGAGTCGCCGGAGCGGTCTTCGTGGCAGCGCGAGGAGCACATTTCCTGGCCGAGCCGGGTCAAGTTCATGCTGGTGCGGGGTTTCCTGTGGGGCTGGGCGCGGTGTTTTTCGCTGACCGGGCTGTACCTGTTCGGACAGATCTTCGGGACGTGCGAGTGGCTAGTGAACTTCAA
>JACQVT010000762.1 GCA_016209665.1 Planctomycetota bacterium
ACGGATACCTGGTCCGCGAGACGCTCAGGGGGCCGGGGCTCGGGAAGGTGCGGGCGTCCATCGGCCCCGATCGGTTGGTACGGGTGCGGCTTGAGGTGTCACCGAACGCCCGGCACAAGGGCGGGCTGGCAGTGTACGGCGAAAACGCCGGCTGCTACCCGGTCGAGCCGACCGTGCTGCTGGAGTTCGACCGTGGGCACGGCCTCCCGGAGGACTACCGATCGGACGAGCCGGTTGCCGCCGAGGTGGCGATGCGGGTGGTGCTGGCCGGCGCGGAGCACGGCGGCCACACGTGGCGGTACACGACCAAAAAGCCGGGCGCGGATTGGATGAACGCGGGGTTCGACGACCAGGACTGGAAGACCGGTCGGGGCGGGTTCGGCACCGACGCCGCGCCGCAGAGCATCGTAAACACGCGGTGGAACACCCCGGACATCTGGTTGCGGACGACGGTGACGATCACGGATCCCCGCGACATCCGGACGGCCCAGTGGCGGCTGTACCACGACGAGGATGTCGAAGTGCACGTCAACGGCAAGCAGGCGTTGTCGCTGAAGGGCTACGAGTCGAAGTACCTCGACGTGCCGCTGGACGGCCAGGCGTTGGCCGCGTTCAGGCCGGGCGAGAACACGGTGGCCGTCCATTGCCGCCAGACCGCGGGGGGGCAGAACGTGGACGTGGGCCTCGTCGTCGTCAAGGCGGCCCGCTGACGTTGCCGCCCGTGCGCGATGGGACGCGATTCTCAGAGCCCCGAGCGCCAGCGACGGGTTCCCACGATATGGGCACGACAGGTGTTGCCGTGGCAACCCGTCGCTTGCGCTCCGGGCTCCGATTGCACCGACGCGAGCGTCACGATGCCGCCCCCCGCTGAGTCATTCTGCGTACAGTGGACAACCCGCCGACCCGCGGCGAAGATGCGCCGCACGGGAGGTGCAGCGTGCGCAATTGGATCGTCCTGACGTGTCTGCTGGCGACGACCGGCGAGGCGGCCGTCGACCCCTGGCAGGTGGCCCAGACGAACAGCGAGCAGAGCCAGCGGGCGATGCGGTTCTGCCGGCGGTATACCCAGGGATGGCTCCAACATGCCGACCCGGTCTCGGGCCTATTGCCCCGGCGGGTGGACAACGCCGACCAGCGGTATTGGAACGCCCGCGACTGCGCGGCCGACAACTATCCGTTCCTGACGCTCGTCGGCGAGATGACCGACGACTACCACCTCAGGCTGACCGCCCGGCACATCCTCGACCAGGAGCTAAAGCTGACCGTGCGGGTCGACTCGCTTCCGGACGACTTCGATTTCGCCACGCAGAAGTTCAGGACGAGCGAGCCGAACATGCCGGACCTGATCTTCGGCGCCTCCGAATACGCCAAGGACGGATTGATCCCGATCACCGAATGGGTGGGACCGGGGCCGTGGTCGCGACGGATGGACGGGCTGCTCCGTGACGTGTGGAAGCACGCGGCGGTCGACTCGCCGGTGGGCAAGGTGCCGACGGACAACCTCGAGGTCGCCGGCGACCTCCTGCAAGCCATGAGCCGCATGTATTGGCTCACCGGCGACGATCAGTACAAGGAGTGGACGTTCAGGATCGCCGACCTCTACCTGTTCCACAAGCGGCTGCTGGACATGGAGTCGCTCAGGCTCCGCGACCACGGATGCGAGATCATCGGCGGGCTGTCCGAGGCCTACGTCATCGCCAGGCACGAAGACCGGCAGCGCTACGAGCGGTACAAGCCGGAATTGTACAAGATCCTCGACTTCATCAGTCGGCACGGCCTGGATGATGACGGCATGATGTACATATCGGTCAACGTGAAGACCGGCGAGCCCACCGCCAAGGGCATCACCGACGGCTGGGGGTACGTCTACGACGCGTTTCTGACCGTGGCCGCCGTCGACGACGAGCAGCGGTTCCGCGACACGGTGATCCGCACGCTAATCAACGTCAACAAGGTTGTTCTTGACGAGACGGAGGGCATCGCCGGGCCGGTATCGGCCGACCAGATGGCGGATTCGCTGGAAGGCGCGATCAACCTGCTGAACCGCTTCCCGGTGGCCTCGGCGCTCGCTTGGGTTGACCGCGAGATGGCCGTTCTCTTCGGCAAGCAGCGGCCGGACGGCATCATCGAGGCCTGGTACGGCGACGGCAACAGCGCCCGCACGGCGATGATGTATGCCTTGTACAAGACGCAGGGCATCACGCCGTCGCCCTGGCGCGATGACGTGCAGATCGGTGCCGACCGCGACCGCGACGGCGTGGTGCGGGTCTATGTGCGAAGCGAATACCCGTGGGCCGGCCGGCTGCGGTTCGATCGGCCGCGGCACCGGGAATACTTGCGCCTGCCGCTGGACTACGCCCGGATCAACCAGTTCCCCGAGTGGTTTACGGTTGAGGCGGACCGCCGGTACGAAGTGTCGCGCGACGGCGGGGCGGCCCAAGTGGTGGCCGGCAAGGAATTGCTGGCCTGGCCGCTGACGTTTGCAGCTAAAACGGCGACGCTGATCACGATCAAGCCGGCAACCGAGGCGGCCACCCAGCCCGCCGCCGTTCCGGCGACCGCCCCGGCCGGCCCGCTGCGTACCATGCGGTACACGCCGCGATCGCGGGACGAGGCGGCGGCCTGGCAGAAGGACCTGCGGACGCGGCTGTTCGGGCTGCTGAAGCTGACCGACCTTCTCGACGCGAAGGTCCCGTTGTCGCCGAAGCTGCTGTCGAGCGAGGCGCAGGAGGGGTACTCGCTTCGCGAGGTCGAGTTCAACTCCTCGCCGGGGCGGCGGATCAAGGCCATCGTGACGGTACCGGGGTCGCCGCCGGGGCCGCAACGTTACCCCGCGGTGGTATGCATCCACGGACACGGCGGCGACCGGCACGTGGTGTACGACCGGGCCACGATCTATAAGGGCTTCGCCTCGGTGCTGGCGGCGTCGGGTTACGTCACGATCGCCGTCGACGTGGGCCGGCACGAGGTGTACGAGCCCGGCCGCACGCTGATGGGCGAGCGGCTATGGGACCTGATGCGTTGCGTGGAGCTGCTGGAGATTCTGCCCGAGGTCGACCGGCAGCGGATCGGCTGCGCGGGGCTGTCGCTGGGCGGCGAGATGGCGATGTGGCTGGGGGCCATGGACACGCGGATCAACGGCACCGTGAGCAGCGGATTCCTCACCCGCATGGACCAGATGGAGCACAACCACTGCATGTGCTGGAAGCTCGACGGTCTGCGGGAACTGGTCGACTTCGCCGACATCTACTCGCTGATCGCGCCGCGGCCGCTGCAATGTCAAAACGGCCTGGCCGAGCCGACGACGCAGTTCCGCGTCGACCTGGCCCGCGAGGCGATGGACGACATCAAGCTGATCTACACCGACCTCGGCGTCCCCGGCCACGCCGGCCTCGCCATCCACCCCGGCGGCCACGAAATCGACCTCGACGCCCTCCGGGCGTTCTTCAAGGCCCACCTGACAGACCGGCCTGCGTCGGGCCGCTAAACAGACAACGTGGGGCACCGCGCACTCGTCAGTTCGCGAGGCGGAATCCCCAGGGCTTTGAATTCCTGACCGTGCTCGACGCGGCAGAAAAGGCCTTCGACCACCACTACGCCAGTCTCGACATCATCACCTGATCCGTAACGACGGGTCGCCGCCGATGGCCGCACTTCGATAGCCGGCTGGTTCTGCTATAATGCCAGAGGACCGTTGTTGCCGAGGCCCGCGAATGATTCTCCCCGCGCATCACCACGCCGCTGACCTTTATGCGGGAGGAACCGTGATGAAGACCAAGAACACCATGCTGGACGACCCGGTGGTCCGGGAGGTCCGTGCCGCCAGGGCCAGACTCTGGCGGGCCGGCGGGGGAACCGTTGCGGGTTTCATGCGGATCGTCAAGGAGGTGGCTCGCGGAGAGCGGGCCCCGGACAAGCTCGCCGGCAAGGTTGCCCTTCCGAGGCAGAAGCGAAGCAGCAAGCGCCGCCGAAGGGCTAGACCGTCAAAAGCCCGCTGACGCGGCTGCTGGAGGAGGTTCTGTGAGCAAGCGAGATCGAGAGCCCGACGACCCCGTCGTTCGCGAGGTCCGCGAAGGAGTCGCTTGGAGGTTGTACTGCTTGTGCCTAGACGGCGTCAGTGCGCGCTGATCCACACGCGGGAGGGTTCTCGAGATTGGTCCAGTTCTCGACGGGCTTCCCGTCGATCTTCCAGATCCTCTCGAGTCGATCCAGGTCTCCTGAGAAGAAGCTGATCGTCCCATCCCGATCAGCGCATAGGTTAACAGGTCTGGAACCCTCGCCCGGCTTTCTCACATATGTGGCCTTGTAACCGTTGGAGAAATGGACAGCAAACCCATAAAGGCCCAGATCCTGGGAAGCGAGGAGTTCGAGCACTTCGTACTGTGGCCATTTGTGGTAACGTTTAAGTTGGCCAAGCCAGTAACGCCAACGAGGCTGGGCCTGCAAGAACGCACCGACAAAGGCGAAGCAGTTGTTGACGAGGGTGAGCAGATCATCCCTCGATATCTGGTTGGGCGATTCACCCTCCCTCCAACGAAGTTGGTCAGCAGTAAGGATGTAATCCGAATGACTAAGCGGTCTTCAATAAATAAACTTAACTTTTGTTAGTAGCTTTCGCCGTTTGCGTCCGATAACTATGATATGGCGACGGCGATGGCTGACAAGTACTTCATGACGTTGCTGGACACCTTGAATG
>JACQVT010000753.1 GCA_016209665.1 Planctomycetota bacterium
GAAGCGCTGGAGCGTGGTCATCGTGTCCACCTTGTGGGCCAGCGCGGCCTGGGCCGATCGCGCCGTTCGCTGCGTGCGTCGCACTCCCAGAACCAACGCCACGCGCAGGGTGAACTCGCGACGGTCGTACGGCTTGACCAGGTATTCATCAGCGCCGGCTTCCAGCAAGACCGCAATCCGATCGTGGAGCCGCGAAACGCCGGTCGCCAGGATGGGCGTCTCGCCGGTGGTGGTGTCCTTCCGGAGCTTGCCGATGATCGACGACTCGCCGGTGTCCCTGGCCTCCGTACCCAGGACGATCAGGTCGGGTTGATGGAACCGCGCCATCGGGAGGACAGCCAGGGGATTGCCGGCCTGCACGACCGAATAACCGCTGCCGGCAAGAATCTCGCGGGCGAGCCCCCGATCCGCCGGGCAGCGATCCACTACCAGCACCAGTCGTTGGCGATGTCTGGTCATCAATACCGTCTGCCGCCGAGGCGGCCGCGGACGACTTCCTGGGTCGGGCCGTCCCTAGTCCCGATTCGAGGCCGTCGACTGGCCTGACGAGAGGTGGCGCTCCCTCACCCTCACCCGGTCGACCGGTTTGGAGAGCCGGCCGCATTCTGTCCTCAACCTTTATCGTTTGAACGGGGGGGCGACGTAAACGTTGGTCGGGAAATGCCACCCGCCTCCCTGCGCATCCGCGAGCGACGATGGCCGCCGGGGATAAACGGTGGGGGGAGGTTCCCATAATGCTTGCCCCGCGCGGCATCGCCCGTTAACCTGGAATGGGTCATCGACCGGCGGCGATTCCGGACCGCCCGCGAACGGCCACCGGCGTCAGCTTCGAGTCACGTAACCGCACATGGTTCTCGCTGCCACGTGTCCGATCCACGTTTGCCCCTGGATGGGCAACCTGCACCAGTGTCTCAACCCCGCCTGGGTCGGCCTGGTCCAGGTCGTCGCGGCGGTGGTCTGCGGCACGATTGTCGGGGTCGAACGACGGGCCAGGCACAAGCCCGCCGGCATGAGGACGGTCACGTTGATCTGCCTGGGAAGCACCGTCTTTACCATGTCCTCTATTCTGCTGGCGGGGGGCGACGGCGATCCCGGCCGTGTGGCGGCCCAGGTTGTCACCGGCATCGGGTTCCTGGGCGCCGGCGCCATCATTCGCGAGGGGGGAACGGTCATCGGCTTGACGACGGCGGCCACCATCTGGGTGGTGGCGGCGATCGGCGTGCTGATCGGCGCCGGCTACGTCGTGCCGGCGGTCGGCTTGTCGCTGCTGGTGTTCGGCCTGCTGCGGTGCCACGGGCGCCTGGAGTCCGCGGATGGAGACTCGAGCGGTCCACCCGGCCTTCCGTGACTCCGCCGCTACCGGGTCCGCCGCGGCGTGGGCTCGATCACCATCCTCGACAACGACAGCGGGTGGCCGACCGCGAGGGCGATCGTGTCATCCAGCACCTCGAATGCGCCGCCCGCGGTCTCGTCGTCGAACTGACCCGACCGCAGGGCCGAGAGCACCGTGGACGTGACGTACCGCCTCTTGGGCACCTGGACCTCGCACCGCCGGCAGACCAGCCCGCCTTGCACCGCCGAGTAGAATCCGGCCCGGCCCGGCGGCGCCGATCGCTCGCACAACACGCACCGCGTCAGGTCGGGCCACCACCCCGACGCCATCAGCAGCCCGCATTGATACATGACCGCCCCAGGCAACACCATCCCCCCTGAAGCCAGCCCCGCCAGCAGGGCCGCCAGCGCGTCGAACAGCTCCGGGTGTGGGTCGGCCTCCAGCGTAGTGGCGGAGGTGATTTCCGCGGCGTACTGAGCGGCGTACCAGGCGTGCAGCCGATCGCGCAAGCCCAGATGCGCGTCGAGTTGCCGCCACTCGGTGAGGACCGCCAGCTCGGTGTCGCTCTGCGGCTTGACGAGGAACACCGCCTCACCGCGCTCCAGCACGTCGATCGCGGCCGAGGGCTTGCCCTTTTTCGTGCCCCGCTTGATGCCCTTGGCGATGAACCGCCTCGCCCCGTGCTCGCGAGTCAGACAGGCCAGTACCTGCGACGTCTCCGAGTAGTCCAGGTGCCGTAGGACGATGGCCTGATCTTTCACCGGCGGCATAGGACGGTCCGCGCGTGACAATCGGCTGCTCAGCCCAACGCCTCCGCCCGTGCAGGTGCCGTTCCGCCGGCGGCCTCCGGCTTCTCGTAGAAGCTGCGGATCAACTCCAGGTCGCCGCCGTTCTCAACTCCGTCCCGGGCCGGCGGCAGGTTCGGATACCACAATACCAACACGCCGCCCAGGCTGACCAGGAAGATCACCAGCGTCACCCAGAACTGGTCCCACGCCCCGATGATGGCCTGCATGGGCAGGATGAACAGCGTGATCTGCCACATCAGCGCGAACGGCACGGTGATGATGTCGTAAAAGTGCTCCCGCTTGGTCGCCTTGAGTTGATCGGCGGACAGCGTGTAGTGCAACGGCTTCCAGAAGCCGAACGGCCGCGTCGTCTTGTAGAAGTGCTCGAGCACGCGCCGGTCGGTCGGACCGGCCAGGTACGTCCCGATGATGCAGCCGCCCAGGCACAGGATGGTCAGGATCATGAACTCCCAGATCGCGTTCCACTTGAACCAGGGGACCAGCGTGTTGTGCTTGTTGAGCCAATCGAAGAAGCCCATCGTTTTCAGCCCGCGGTCCAGAAACGCGAAGCCCAGCCCGATGGCCGAGCCCAGCACCACCCCGACCCCGTTGAACCGCCACCAGTACATCCGCAGCAAGCCCGGCACGAACAGGGCCGTGCCGAGCCCCATGATGATCCAGTCCCAGATGTCGTTGATGCTGGTCGTCGTGTACGCCATCGCAAAGCCGCCCGCCACCAGGAACAGGCCGAACGCGTAGCTGGCGCCCATCAGCTCGAAGTTGGTCGCCTTCTTCCGGAGGAATGCCTGATAGATATCGCGGGTGAAGACCGCCACCGCGGTGTTGACGGTCGGGGCGAAGGTCGACATCGCCGCCGCCACCAGCGAGACCACGAACAGCCCGCGAAGCCCCTTGGGGATCATCATCAGGATCACCGCGGGCAGGATTCGCTCGGGGTTCACCGTCCCCTCGTACTTGACCAGGTTCAGCTTCTCGTCCCAGCGATCCCCAAGGATCTTCTGGAGCCGGGCGGTCAGCTCGGGCTCACGCTGCTCGCCGTGCTGGATCAGGAGGGCGAGGAGGTCCTCCCACTTGTGCTTGGGGACGATCTTGCCCACGAGTTCCTGCTGGTCGGCGAGCTTCCTGAGTTCAGGCAGCCATTCGGCTCCCAGGACTTTCTGGAGTCGAGCGATGGTCTCGGGCTCCGCGTCGTGGCGGCGCTTCAGGATGTCGTCCCACTCGGCCTGGGGAACCACCTCGTCCACCCGGGCCGCCTGCTCGAAGTCCAGTCGCGTTCCCGGCTGGGCCCTCTGAACGTAATGCTGCTTGATCGCGATCTGGCTGTCCCGCAGCACGGACTGATCGGGGAACAGCTCCTTGATCAGGAAGACGCCCAGGACGGCGAAACCCATCATCATGGGCCACCGGAAGGTCATGAGCCAGGTCCAGAAAAAGGTCAGGAGCCCGCATTCCCGCTCGTTGCGGGCCCCGAAGTATCGTGGATCGGCCCCCGTCGTCATCCCGCCCAGGACGTTGCGGAACAAATAGAAGAACGCGAACCAGAACAGGTACTTGTAGTCCTCGTAGCCCTTGGGCATCCAGGTGTAGGTGTGAGGCGCACTGCTCATCCAGTCCTTGCTGCCGGTGACCTCGTAGGCCAAGGCGGCCAGGCCGCCAAGCGGTTGCCGCTTCGGACCGGCGGGCGCGGGGGTGGCGGCGGCTCCGTCCTCCGCCCCCTCGGTCCCGGAGGGCTGGGTGGCGGCGGCTACAACCGCGGGCGGACGCGGCTGGCTCGTGTAATCACGCACGTGGAGGGCGGCCATCACCGAGATGACGATCACGCTCACCAGCACGATCAGCGACTGGAACAGGTCGGTGTAGACGACGCCGAGAAACCCCGCCGTCACCGTGTACACCGTGGTCAGGCCCACCATCAGCACCGCGCACACCAGCGGCGTGAAGGGCACGAACATCGAGAGGAACAGGCCCGCCCCCTTGATCAGGTAGGCCAGCATCCCGAATGTGAACAGAATGCCCGACAGGGCACTGATCACGCGGGCCGCCTTGGCGTCGGGACCCAGACCGAAGCGGTAAACCTGCCACTCCGCCCCCGTCATGCAGTTCGACCGCCGGTACCACTTGCCCGTCCACAGCATCATGAACGCCAGCACGAGCACGGCCCCGCCGCGGAACTCGATGTAGATTCCCCGCGGCCCCAGGATGTACAGGAACGACACGATGATCATCGTCCCCGTCATGTCCAGGAAGGCCAGCATCCCCGAGACGCCCAGCGCCCACCAGGGCAGCTTCCGGCCGGCCAGGAAGTAGGCCTCCAGGTTCTGCGAGGCCCTGCGCTGGAGCCAGACACCCATCCCGATCAGGATGAGGGCATAGATCGCAATCACGGTGTAGTCGACGCTGTTGAGGAACCGCAAGCTGCAACCTCCTCCACCGCGGGAAGTGACGCATCGTCGCGACCGGTGCGGGTAGTGTACCGTCCGGCCCAAGGGCATCAAGGCCCGGTGGTCCGCGGGTGTGGCAGAGTGTGGTGGCGGTCGTGTGGCCCAGCCGCCCTCGGCTGGGTTCGCGGGACTCGGAACGTACAGTCGAGGACGACTGTGCCACAAACTATTGCCACGCTTGCGGTCCGAGGGCGAGCGAGCTGAACGTGGCCGGAACCATCAGAACCCATTAGAATAGAGCGGTCGCCGGCCCGGCGGCGTGCCCGCGGGCCGACGACGCGGCGAATGGCGTGGGCTGAGCCGTCGACGTAAAGTCCTTCCCAGGTGGCCTGCGGGGTATGGGTCTGGCCGCCCATGCCGCAAGGCTTGGGCGTTCCCCCCCCAAACGACGTGGGCAGGCGGCTGTTGAGGATCGGATGGCGGATACTGACACGAGCCTGGCACCGAATCGCGTGGACGAGGAGACGCAGGAGTGGCTTGAGTCGCTGGCGTACGTGCTCAAGTCCAAGGGGCCCGAGCGGGCCCTCGAGATC
>JACQVT010000751.1 GCA_016209665.1 Planctomycetota bacterium
GGACCGCCTCGCTGCCCATCACGCTGACCCAGACCTTCGCGTGCTCGAGGTCGGCGGTTACGTCCACGCGGGTCACGCTGGACAGGCGCTCGATGCGCGGGTCGTTCAGGTGACTGGCGATCGCCCCGCTCACCACCGACCGGATCACGTGCCCCACGCGTTCGCGCCGAAACGACTTCATGCTTCAGCTATCAGCTATCAACCGTCGGCTATCAGCCATGAGCGATCGCCGTTCCTCCGTGAATGGCTGACGGCCGACGGCTTTTCAAAACAGTTCAGTCTCGTAATCCACCAACGTCACGGCGGTGTCCTGCCGCACGTAATCCACCATTTTGTCCAGCGCACCGGTGACGAAGGCCCCGTCGTTGGCCACCACGGCCACCCCCAGCTCGGCCTGTTGCCGGTGGTCGAGCGAGCCCACCTCGGCGACCGACGCGTGAAACCGGTTGGCCAGCCGTTCCTTGAGGCTCTTGATCGCTCGCCGCTTGTCCTTCAGCGAGACGGAGCCGAACACCACGAGCTTCAGGCGCAACGCGCCGATCACCATCCTGGACATCGAAGACCAGCTATCAGCTTCCTCACAGCGTTCTGGCCTGCTCGACCACCTCGTACGACTCGACGACGTCGCCGGGCTTGAGGTCGTCGAAGTTCTCGACCCTCAGGCCGCATTCCATCCCCGCCCGTACCTCGCGGGCGTCGTCCTTGAACCGCTTGAGCGACGCCACCGGCCGGTGCCGCGAATGCTTCACGTCGTCGGCGGTCGGCACGATGATCTGTCCGTCGCGGATGATCCGCACGTTGTGCGAGCGTCCGATGACCCCCTCGGTCACGAAACAGCCGGCGATCGTTCCCACGCGAGACACGTGGAAGATCTCGCGGACCTCCGCCTTGCCGCGGACCTCCTCGGTCACGTTCGGAGCGAGCAGGCCCTCCAGGGCCTTGCGGATGTCGTTCACCACGTCGTAGATGATCCGGTAGAGCCGGATGTCCACGCCCGCGGCGTCGGCCTGCTTCTGGGCCCCCGGCTCGACCGCCACGTTGAACCCGACGATCATCGCGCTGCTCGCCACCGCGAGCACCACGTCGCTTTCGCTGATGGTGCCGATGCCCGTGTGCAGGATGTTGAGCTTGACCTCCTCGTCGGGGATCTCGCCCAGCGACTTGAGGATGGCGTCGATCGAGCCTGACACGTCGGACCGCAGGATGAGGTTGAGTTCCGGGCGCTTGCCGCTCTCGCGCTGCTGGAACAGGTCTTCGAGCGTGGTCAGCTTGCTGATCTGGGCGAGAGTCTGCTGGCGACGGGCGGCCTTGACATCCTCGGCGACCTGCTTGGCGTGCTGGAGCGACTGGAGGACGTAGAACTTGTCGCCGGCGTTGGGCACCTCGTCGAGCCCCGCCACCTCGACCGGCGTTCCCGGCCCTGCCTTTGTGATCGCCTGCCCCCGGTCGTTCTTGATCGAGCGAACGCGGCCCGCGCCGGGGCCGCACAGCAGAAAGTCACCCGTCTTGAGCGTGCCTTCCTGCACCAGGACGCGGGCCAGCGGTCCCAACCCCGGCTCCATCTTGGCCTCGACCACCGTGCCCGTCGCGGGCACGCCGGGGTCGGCCCGCAGCTCGAGCAGGTCCGACAGGGTGGCCAGATGGTTGATCAGCTCGTCCACACCCTCGCCCTTGATCGCGGACGTCTTGATCACGTCCACGTCGCCGCCCCACTCGGCGGGCACGAGCTGGTGCTCGGCCAACTGTCCGTAGATCTTGTTGACGTCCACGCCCGGCAGGTCGATCTTGTTGAGGGCCACGACGATCGGGACCTTGGCCGCCTTCGCGTGGTTGATGGCCTCAATCGTCTGCGGCATCAGCCCGTCGTCCGCCGCCACGACCAGCACGACCACGTCGGTCATATTCGCCCCGCGGGCCCGCATGGCGGTGAAGGCCTCGTGCCCCGGCGTGTCCAGGAACGTCACCTTCAGGTCGCCGCAATCCACCTGGTACGCGCCGATATGCTGGGTAATGCCGCCCGCCTCCCCCGCCGCCACCTGCGTCTTGCGGATGGCGTCGAGCAGGCTGGTCTTGCCGTGGTCAACGTGCCCGAGCATCGTCACCACCGGCGGCCGTCGTTGCGGGTTTGCCCGCTCCCTCGCGGCAAATTCCTCCACCACCTTGTCCAGCTCCGTTTTGGGCTTGGCGACCTCCAGTTCGACGCCGAACTCCAGCATCACCATCTGGGCCAGGTCCGTCGGGATCACGGTGTTGCGGCTGAGCATGAGGTTGTGCTCGTTCTTGAACTTCGGCCACAACTGGCTCAGCCCGATGCCGCTGGCCGCGCACAACTCGTGGGCCACGATCGGCTCGGTAAGCTGGGCCCTTGTCTTCCGCGGGGCCACGTGCGGAGCCTGGCGTCCGGCGGGACTCCTCTCGCGAGCGCGTCGGGCGTGAATCCCGTGCCCGCTGGCAGCCTGGAGGCGCTCCTGTCGTTCCAGCAGGTCGCGGTCGTTCCACTCCCGCAGCCGCTCGCCGGTTTCTTCCAGCGATCGACCCGAACGCCGCGGGTTCACCCGGCTGCGGCGCTTGCCCTCCTCGACCGCTGCTCCCTTGGACTTCGGGCCGCGTCGGGCGGCGTCGGCATCGGGCTCCAGCGCGGGCTGGGGGCCGCCCGCCGGA
>JACQVT010000779.1 GCA_016209665.1 Planctomycetota bacterium
CCACCGCCGCCGGCTGGACCTCGCAGCACTGCCCCGCCAGTTCGCGCCAGCGACGGGCCGCCGCCAACCCCGTCACACGGTAGTCCGAGCCCAGGGCGCGGACGACCTCCAGCGTGTTCGTCCCGATCGATCCCGTCGAACCCAGAATCGCGATCCGCCTACCCACCGCCACTACCCCGCCCAATCAGAGCCCGGAGCGCAAGCGACGGGCTGCCTGCGTATCCACACGCCGCCGGTACCTGCGGCAACCCGCTCGCCGGGCCACGGGGCTCTGATGGCCCTGCCCCGCCGTCACGGGCTGGGTCCTCGCCTCGCCCATCGACGGGGGCCGCGCGCGACGAAACTCCTTGCCAGCCCGTAATATAGGGCGTTCCCGGCCTCCCAGCAACCATCGGGCGGCATTGCTCCCCCACCTGCTCAAAACTAGAATCCAAGGGCCCGACAACCGACGAACCTGTATCGTGGGGTCAACCCCGAAGCCAAGGACCTATGAAACAAGAGCGTCTAGAACTACTGCGAGCCAGGAAATTCACCGTCGAACGCCGGCAGTATGACGTCCCCGGCCACGGCCCGGTTCAACGGGAGCTGGTCGTGCACCCGGGCGCCGTGCTGATCCTGCCCCTGCTGGCCGACGGCCGCGTGGTCATGATTCGCAACTACCGTTTCAGCGTCGACCAATGGCTCCTCGAGTTGCCCGCCGGCACGCTGGAGGCGGCCGAGCAGCCCATCCGCTGTGCCGCCCGCGAGTTGGAGGAGGAGACCGGCTACCTGGCCGAGGAACTGACACCCCTGTGCCGATTCTACACCACCCCTGGTTTCACGAACGAACTGATGCACGTTTTCGTCGCCACCGGGCTGACCCACAAGGGCCAGAACTGCGAGGCTGAGGAGCAGATTCGCATCGAAGTGATGCCGCTTGACGACGCCCTCGAGGCCTGCGCCGACGGCAGAATCGTCGACGGCAAGACAATCGCCGCCTTGCAGGTCTATCATTATCAGCAGAACAAACAACCATGAGCTGGCGCGACCGACCCTATTCCGACGAGACCTACGGCCAAACGCGGCCCGAACTGCGATTCCAGTTTCATCGGCCCACGATGGTGGCAACCTGGCTGGTCCTCATCAATGTGGGCGTCCACTTGGTCCACCTCATCTCGACCAACGTTTCTCCGGGGGGCTTCCAGCGGACGTTGGGCCTCAGCCTCGACGGCGTCGCGCACCTGAAGGTCTGGCAGCTCGCCACCTACATGTTCGTGCATGACGCCCGCGGTATCCTCCACATTCTGTTCAACATGCTGATGCTGTATTTCATCGGCATCCAGATCGAGCGGGGCTTCGGCCACCAGAGGTTCCTGTGGTTCTATGCGGTCAGCGGCCTGGTGGGCGGTCTCGCGTACCTGGTGCTGGGGGCCTTGACCCCGAGTTACTTCGCCTTGCCACTCGTCGGGGCCAGCGGTGCGGTTTACGGGCTGCTGATGGTGGCCATGATTTTCTACCCCCAGATGCAGATCATCCTCTTCGTGTTCCCCATGCCCATCCGGGTGTTCGGGGCGGTGATGCTGGCGATCCTGCTGTTTCAGGCGATCACCCCCGGCGGCGTGGAGAACCTCGGCGGTGAGGTCTGTCACCTGGGTGGTGCCCTGGCCGCCGTGGGCGTGCTGTACGCCTGGGGCATGATGCCCCGCGTGGGGTTCGGACCTCCCGGCGGCGGAGCCCTCGGTCGCGGCCTCAGCCGCTGGTTCCACCGCTTCGGAGCCGCCGGCCGCAGGCACCGCCAACTCGCCGACACCGAAGCCGAGGTCGACCGCATCCTCGACAAGGTCCGCCACGAAGGCGTCCACAGCCTCACCCGCCGCGAGAAGAAAACGCTCGCCCGGGCCACGGAACTCCAGCGCGAGCGCGACCGCCAACTCGCCGACCGCGGCCGATTCTGATCCACCCCCCAACGCCGACAGCGCCTCCATGCGGCCACCAGGGTGCTTCTTGGGGGGCGGGCATCCTTGCCCGCCTTCTGCTCGCGCAGCCGGTGGAGAGGACAGCGGGCAGGCCTGGTCGACGTGCCGACGATGCCCGCCGCAGGCGAGATTCGCCGTGGCGAA